>JAOZLS010000014.1 GCA_029934705.1 Bacteroidales bacterium
TTTATTGTTTTTAGAGATAACAAAATTAAAAATTCTTATTTAGTTTACAAATTTTGACTGTTAATTATGCTTAAAGAGTAAGTCCAATTTTTAAAAAACTTTTGTAACTTTTAATAAATTTGTTTTATGTGTTACGTGTAAAGGTGTACTTCCTACATGAATTACATAATCACCAGCTTTTACTAAATTATTGTCTTTTAATACTCTTATTGATTCGTCTATTGCTGTATTTATATTATCTAATTTATTAAAGAAGAATGCTTTTACACCCCAAAGTAATGATAGAGAACTTAGTAAATGACGGTGCTTGGTGAACGCAAATATATCAGCTTTTGGTCTGTAACCTGAAATCGTTTTTGCAGTATTTCCTTGGTCTGTGAAAGTTATAATTGCCTTAGCCTCAATTCTTTCAGCCATAATTGATGCACTGTAACATATTGAGTCTCTAATAAAACGAGGACTGTCAGGTTTTGGCACTACTCCTCGATTGTAGTTGTAGCTATTCTCCTCTGTATATTGTATAAGTTTGTGCATGCTGTTAATGGTTTCAACAGGAAAATCGCCTACCGATGTTTCTCCACTTAGCATAAGAGTGTCTGCTCCGTCAATTACTGCATTTGCTACGTCTGTTGCTTCTGCTCTTGTAGGGCGAAAACTTGAAATCATACTTTCCATCATTTGTGTAGCAATAATTACAGGTGTATTTTTGTCTATACATTTTCGCACAATTTCTTTTTGCAGAACAGGAACAATATCAAAATCAATTTCTACACCTAAATCACCTCTAGCTACCATTATAGCATCAGCTTCATTAATTATTTCATCAAGATTCTCTATAGCTTGTGGCTTTTCTATTTTAGCAATAACAAGAGTCTTTTTCTTTTTACGCTTTATCATTTGTTTAAGCTCAATTATATCACTAACTGCTCTAACAAATGAAAGGGCTACCCAATCAACATCATTCTCTAATGCAAAATGTGCATCCTCAATGTCTTTATCAGTTAAACTTGGAAGAGAAACATCTGTATTTGGTAGATTAACTCCTTTTCTAGAGCTCAATTTACCACCAAAAATAACTTTGGCTTTTACAGTATCTTTGCCATTTGTTGAAACAACTTCTAGTTTAAGTTTTCCATCGTCAATTAATATTGAGTCGCCTTTTTCTATATCAATAGGAAAATCTTCATAATTAATATGTATTTTTTCAGCATTACCTACACATTCTCCTGTGAAAAAAGTGATTATTTGGTCTTTTTTTATTGTAATTTCATCTTTTTCAAGTAGCCCTATACGTATTTTAGGACCTTGTAAATCGGCCATAATTGCTACATTCGTTTTTAACTCTTTATTAAGAGTTCTAATAGTTTTAATAAGCTCAAGTGCTTGCAAATGCTCTCCGTGCGAGAAGTTTAGCCTAAAAACATCGACGCCTGATTTTATCATATTACTTAGTACACTTTTCTCCGAGGAGGCTGGTCCTAATGTTGCTATTATCTTTGTTCTTGAATATTCTATACTCATAAGTTCTTCTTTTTTTTTAATTTGTAATTATGACAGCATTTTCGTATTACAGGTGTTGATACCTTTTTTATTTAACAGCTGTAACCGTATAGCCTTCTTTTCGCAATAAATTTATTACACCATATTCTCCGGGTAAATGTGCAGCACCTACAGCTATAAATGTTGGCTGTGTATTTATTAATTTGTCAATTAATGGAATCCAATTTTTATTTCTTTGTGTAAGCATGTCGTTTTCTAAATCTTCCATAAAATCGTCAAATTCCATAAGTTTATGTAACTCGTTAAGGTTTTGTTTTGTATATGCTTTTAGTAGAACATTATATTCTGTTAAAGGGTTTGAAAAAGTATCAGGTTTACAAAAAAACTTTATTTGCTCGCTTAACTCAATTTTTTCAAAAATACTAAGTTGAAAATCAATTGTTTCTAAACCTATGATATCCATCTTTTGTTTTTTTGCTTTTTTTTCTAATATCTTTTCATAAGTTACAGGGTTTTTTATTAATTCATTTAATATTAAACCTGAACTCATAATAGGTAATATTCTTTGTATTCGATTAAATTTAGATTTTTTAATTTTTAGACTATCCAAATAATACGAGCTAAATTTATTGTATTCCTCTGCTGTAATATAATCGCTTAATGTTTTATTGTTAGGTAGTACTATCTTCTTGGCAATTTCTAATTGTTTTTTTAAAGGTATATCTAAATCAATTTCTAAAGCTAATGTTTTGCACGACTCTAAGCTTTTTTGCATTTTTTTTGTGAAAAAAAATTCTTTTTTAGGAACAAGGTGTATTGTGCCAAAAATAAATGAAGGTGATTTTAATCCTTTTCCAGATATTTTCCAAATAATTGAATTTTCTAATTCAAAATTATCTTGTGCATTAACATTTATAGTTAAGCCTAATATTAATATTAAAGGGAGTAATGTGTTTTTTATAATTTTCATAGTTTAAATATTATCAGTGTCAATTTTTCTTAATATTTTTAATAGTTCTAGCTCGCTTGTGGTTTTGTTTAAATTAATATTATATTTTTTAAGAAGTTTAATTGCGGCTTCTTTTACAGGTATTTTAGAGTAGGTCGTTTCGTGTATGTAATTTAAAAATTTTATTACTCTGAAAGTATTAAACCAATCAAAAAATCTTTTTTCAAATATATGTATATTTGGGCTGTTTTTATTTATATTTTTTAAATCTTCTTCAAAATTATTCATTTCAAGAAAATTAATAATGTTAGAGTTTAATTTTTTAGTAGAATAATTATTAAAAAACTGATTTTTGTTTTTAAAAAGATTGTCTAAGTCATTAAATGCTGAATTGTTATAAGTAAAATATTCTTTTTCGTTATTATCAATAAGCTTTTTTATTGCAGCACCTGTTCCAAACGGAACTCTGTCCGACATTCGTGGCGAAGGATAAATACAGGTTGTGTTAAGCTCTTCATAATTTCCTAAAGGAATGATTTTTTGAAGAAAATAAAAATCTTCTCCAGCTTTCTTTCTATTCATCCCACCTTGTTTTGCATATATATCAGCATTTACAGCATAAGCTGAACCAATTGTTTGATACGAATATGGAAAATTAATCTTTTTTAAAGCATCAATAAAATATCTAAGATGTAGTTCATATTTAATAATATTAGTGTAAATTTCTTTCGGAAAATCGGTACCACTAATGGGATGTTTAAAATTTATTGAGCAAGCTTTTGTCTTCGGCTTTTCAATAAATAGTTTCTCTATTTCAGTAAAATAGTTTTTTTGAAGAGTTGAGTCTGCGTCAAAACCAGTAATAATTCCATTTTTTTTATTTATAAAATTATATCTGCGAAGAGCTTCGTCCATTCCTATTTTGCGTGCAAGTCCTACTCCTGCATGTTTTTTCTTTAAATTATCAATATATATAGTATGAAATTTTATTTTTTTTGTAGAATTTATTTTTGCAAATTCTAAAGCTTCTTTATATGATTTTGAATTTTGCTCAACTATGTGGTTTTCAGTGTTTTCGTGAGAGTTTATGACAGTAATTATTTCAACAGAATTGCAAGGTAGGTTACAGTCTTTTAACGATTGTAGGGATGTAATAAGGTTTGGTTCATTATAACAAGGTATAACAACGGTTATAAACAGGTCTTTTTCGGGAGCTTCATTTATAAACTTAGGTCTTGAATTATATTTTTCAAAATATTTGTTGGCAAAATTCATATATGCAAAAATATATTTGTGAAAAAATAAAAGATACTACCAATAAAGGAAGTATCTTTTTGATATTTTATTTAAGAAGAAATTATTTTACAACTACTTTATCTTCTTTTTTCACTTCTGTTCCTTTTGTAGTATATCTTTTATTAAGACCTTTAATAATATCGTTTGTAATATCCATATTCTTTTCGGCATATATTACAGTTTTTCCTAAAGTGTCGTTTGTAAGAATTAAATTGTAATTCTTGTCTTTATTATATAGTTCAACATAATTTTTGATACTATCTAAAATCTCTAAACTAATATTTTGACTTTCTTCTGCAAGTTCAAGCTCATACGTTTGTTTGTCTTGTAAAATACGTTGCTCTTCTTCAGCAAGTCCTTGCTGCATTTTTTGAGCTTTAGTAGGAGTCATCATTTGGTTTTTAACTTGATTTGAAATATCGTAAGCTTTTCTTTGTAAAGCTCTGTATCTTGAGTCTAGTTCAGCTCCTTTTTCATTTTGTTTTACATAAAATGCTGTTTGTAAATCGTTATAATAATTATAAGCACCAACTAAAGTGTCCATATTTACATAAGCAATTTTGTTTACCGTAGTAGTTTCATTGTCCGATACATTTTCTGTGTCTCCAGACATTTTATTAATAAAAAGTAAAACAACTCCTAAAAGGGCTACAATACTAATAATAAGTGGTGCGTTTTTCATCTTTTTTTTATTTTTTTATAGTTTTTTGCATTTTTGGGCAAATATAATCTTATATTTGAGAATATTAAATAATTTTTGGACTGATTATTTTATAATATAAAATTAAGTATAGTAATCTTTCTATTTTGTAAAATATAATTGCTATTTTTGAGGCAATTATATGAGTATCTCAGAAAAAATATATTTACAATTTTTTTATTTGGGCAAAATTATAATTTTGGAATAAATTTTGTAACTAACTTTTATTAGCAAGGAAATATAAATAGTTTATAAATAAAAATAGCGTATGGCTGAACCAGACGAAGAAAATAAAATTAATTTATTAGACAATGTATCTTCAATATTATCTGATATTTCAGGAAAGGTTTCTGAATTGAATAAATGTTCTTCTGACGATTTTGTAAGACTAAATGAATCGTTAAAAAAACAATATAAAAGAATTGAAGATATATCGGAAAATATACATTCTGTATTTGAGTTTACTTCGGGAACTCAAAATCAAGAGTTATTTAATGATATTCAAAAATATTTTGAAGATTTTTTATTTGGAATGAGCTGTTCAGAAGAAAAAAACACAAATTTTCTTGATTTCTCAGATAAAATAATCTCCCATGTAAATTTAATGTATATTCCTCTTAAAAATTTTTCGCAAAATGTTGTAACACTCAACTTTTTGGCTAATAGCTTGAAATTTAACTTGCTTTATCGTTTGAAAAATAAAAAAGGCGTATACGATGAGGATATTAAAATTTTCACAGAAAAAATAGAGACCTTAAAAGACTTAAATGTCGATTTTGATGAAATTGCAGTTCAAATAAAAGAATCGTACTCAGTAGTCTCGGAGAATATAAGAGTATTGCAAGAAAGTAATTTAATAATAAAAGAAAAAACAGAGGAAAAGATTGTAACAATTTTAAAACGCCTTGAAGAAAAATATAAAGAAGGACAAACATTAGATCCAAATATCAAAAATTCGCAAACTAAATATACAGATAGTGTAAGTAAAATTTTAACTAATTTGCAATATAGCGATATAATTCGTCAGAAAATTGAGCATATTAGTGATGCTCATAATGATATGATTTTAAGACTAAAAGACTTAAAAAAAGATGAAGAAGTAGATGCTAGGAATAGATATATGCTTCAAATTAAAGATATTGCAGACTTACAAGTAGCACAGCTTGTTAGAACAAATAGCGAATATCAAAATGCTGTTCAAGTAATATCTGAAAAATTTGCAGAAATAGGCGTTCATGTTTTTACACTTACTAATGAAACACTAAAGTTTTCGGGAAGAAGAAACATTGATATAGAAAAACATTATGATTTTTATCTTATAGAAGAACTATTACAAGAACTTGAAGGAATTATAGAGAATTCTGCAAGTGAAAATAATCATGTAAAAACAACACTTAATAAACTTAATACACAAATTGCTGATTATAGTAAGGTTTTTGATAGATTTGAAGTATTTGTGAAAGAAATACTAGAAGTTGAACAAAATTTATTGAAAAATACAAAAGAAATTTATGAAGATCCTAGTGATGTTAACGATATACTTATTCAAATAAAAACAGTATCATATTCTATAAGAACGAACTACGAAGATATTAAAAGATATTTTTCAAGCATAACAGTTAATAATACTAAAATTATAGAAACAGGTAAATCAGAACACGAGTGTTTATCTTTTGATACTTATAAAAATAGAGTAAATGATATATATAACTTAACAAAAAGTAATAATACAAAAATTAGGGACATAGTATCAAAAACAGAACAAACAGAAAAAATAGTTTTACAAGAAATAAATAACTCAGTAAAAGGAATACAATATTATTCGCTTTATGAGACTATCTCAAATACCATAATTGGACATTTAAAAGAATTATTCAATTTAATATCTGTTAGTCATGGCGATACATTTAGTAAAACAGACTTGCTAGAACATCATAAAATAAAATACACAATGGAGAGTGAACGAAGTGTTCATGAGCAAGTCGCAACAGGAACAAATTCAGAAGAAAAAGAAGATGACGAAGTTGAATTTTTTTAAAATAAGAAAATAAAACATTATGAGTGAAGCTCAAATAAATATAGAAGTAGATAACGAAAATAAAATGGCAACAGTTGTATTGTCAGGAGTACTAACAATACTTACGATTGATACATTTATGCCAGAATTAAATTCAGTTACAGATAAATTTTCTAAAATTAGAATAGAAGGTAGAGATATAACAGAAATGGATTTGCCTGCACTTCAGCTAATTGTTTCTTTATCTAAAACCTTTAATGAATCAGGAAAACAAATGAATTTTGATTTTGAATTAACAGATATAGTAAAGAAAACTATAGATAATTCAGGATTGTATGAATTTCTAATAAAATAAATAAAAAGAACTCAATAATAATAACAATATATTATGGCCAAGACAATTTTAATAGTTGACGATTCTGAAAGTATAAGAGAAGTAGTTCATTTTACACTTGAGAATGCTGGGTACGATGTTTTAGTTGGTATAGATGGAAAAGATGCTCTAAAGTTTTTTGATGGAACTAATCATATAGACTTGCTAATAACCGATTTGTATATGCCCAACATGGATGGTATAGAACTTATCCGAGCAGTACGAGCAAATGAAGACTATAAACGAATTCCAATACTCTTTTTAACAACAGAATCTCAGCGAGAAAAGAAACTTGAAGCAAAAGATGCTGGTGCTACAGGGTGGATTATAAAACCTTTTGTTCCTGCAAAACTCCTTTCAGCTTTAAATAAAGTTTTAAGGTAAAAAAAAACAGTTTCTTAATTAAAAAAATGAATCTACTATGGATGAATTTCGTAAAAAATTTATAGAAGAAGCAACTGATTTAATTAATGCCCTAGAGAGTGCTGTTCTTGTATTAGAAGGTAACTCACAAAATGAGGAATTAATAAATGAGGTGTTTAGAATAATGCATTCCCTTAAAGGAGGAGGTGCAATGTTTGGCTTCGTTATGATTTCAGATTTTACACATAATCTTGAAAATATATACGATGAAATAAGAAATGGGAAAAAGAAAATAACAAAAGAACTCTTAGACATAACATTTAACTCAGTTGACCATCTTAGAAGCCTTATTAAACCCGATGCCGAAACAAATAGCGATACCTTACAAAAACAAAAGAGTTTAATAGCTGAAATTGTTAGTTATATAGGTGGAGTTCAAAAAAGTGTTGTCGAAAACATAACAAACAAGGAAACAGCAAATTCATCATATTATATTCTATTTAAACCACATGTCGATATATTTGATAATGGAACTAATCCATTGTTTTTAATAGATGATGTTTTTGAATTAGGTGAAGTAAAAAGATTTATACGAACTCAAGATATACCAGAATTAGGAAGATTTGAATATGATAAATGCTATGTTTATTGGGAGTTTATACTTCAAACAGAAGAAGATATATCTGAAATAACAGATGTTTTTATGTTTGTTGAAGACGATTGTGAACTTGAAGTAGTTAAACTTTATGATGGAGAACTGCTTAGTAATGACAAGTTTCTAACATTATTAGAGAGTTTAGATAATAACTCAAGATTTGATGTAGAAGAAATAAAAACAATTGCTTCAGACCTATCAGCTAAGCCACAAGAGCGAGATGTGCAAGCAGTGAAAAACAAAATAAACAAATTTTCTAAAGAAAGCGAAATAACAAGTATAAGAATAGCAACCGAAAAAATAGATACATACATGAACTTAGTGAGCGAACTTGTAACCTCACTTGCAGGCTTAAAACTTTTAACCGAAAAAATTAAAGATGAGTCATTAACTCAAATTACTGAAAATATTGAAAATATTACAGAGCAAATTAGAGATAATGCATTAAGTATTACATTAATACCAATTGAAAATACAGTTATAAGGTTCAGACGATTAATTAGAGATTTATCAGCGGACTTTAATAAAAATATTGAATTTACTACAGAAGGAACAGAAACAACAATTGATAAAACCTTATTGCAGATAATAACAGACCCATTAATGCACATTATTCGAAACTCAATAGATCATGGAATAGAAAGTGTTGAAGAACGAATAAAAAATGGAAAATCAGCAAAGGGACAGATAAAATTACGAGCATATCATTCAGGCTCAAACGTTCATATTGAAGTTGAAGACGATGGTAAAGGTCTTGATATAAATAAAATTATTACAAAAGCTAAAGAAAAAGATTTAATATCCAAGGAAGCTGTATTATCAAAAGAGGATGCAGTTAAATTAATATTTCAACCAGGCTTTTCAACAGCCGATCATGTTACTGGAGTCTCGGGAAGAGGTGTTGGTATGGATGTATTAAGACGAAAAATGTTTGATGTAAGAGGCGATATATTTGTTGATACTGAAATTAATAAAGGAACTAAAATTACATTGAAAGTACCACTAACTCTATCAATTGTTGACGGTTTATTAGTAACTTTAAGTAATAAGCTATATATAATACCGCTAACATCAATAGCACGAATAAAAGAACTTAAATATGAGTTTCTTAAAAATACAAAAAGAAATATAGCCGAAATTGATGGAAGTCAAATACCATTCTATTTTTTAAGAGAAGAACTAGATATTGATGGCGACTATGAAGATGAAGTTAAATTTATAATGGTTAAATATCAAAGTAACTATGTAGGTTTAGTATTTGATGCAATTATTGGAGAGTACCAAGCAGTATTGAAACCTCTAGGAAAATTATATAAAAAACATGAAATAATTTCAGGAGCATCAATATTGGGAGACGGAACTGTAGCACTAGTCTTGGATACAAATAAATTGATACAAAGATTTTCAGACGAAATAACTATTGTAAATAATTAGAAAAGAAATAGATATATTAAAACTATAATTAATAATTATGGAAGAAATAATAAAAAATACGGAAACATATTTAACCTTTAGGCTTGGAGATGAGGTGTTTGCGGCAAATATAAAAAAAGCAATCAATATTATTGAAATGTTAGAAATAACTGAAGTTCCTCGCTCGCCAGAATATATGAGGGGAATTGTTAACGTTAGAGGAAGCGTTTTGCCTGTTATTGATACAAAAATGAAATTTGGTATGCCACCAACCGAAATAACTAAAAATACAGTTATTGTAACATTCGCTATTGAAATTGAAGGAGAAGAAACTCATGTTGGAGCAATGGTTGATGAACCAGGTAGTGTTATAGAATTAAGTGAAAATCAAATATCACCACCACCTAATATAGGTGCAAAATATAAATCTGAATTAATTGTAGGAACATATAAAGATGAAAATGAGCAGTTTATCATGATTTTAGATATTGATAAAGTGTTTACATTGGATGAATTGCTTGAAATTGAAGTAAAAGTAAAACAAGAATAAATTAATTTGAATAAATAATTAATAAATGAGCGATTTAGTTAGAATTGGAATTTTCGTTATAGTAATACTTTTTATAGGTATCCCATTTACTTATTTGATATTAAAACTTGTTTACAAAAAATCAATATTAGTGCCAATAGGTACAATAATGACAGGAACTGTATCGGTTATTGTAATACAAGTGCATTTTAGTGAACACATGGAATTAATACACATGATTTGGGGTGTACCTTTAGCTGTTTCTATTGTGATGGTAGGTCTTAAACTTATCCAAAGAGTATTAATTAAACCATCCAAAAGTATTTTAAAAATAATAGAAAAAGTTGCTGATGGAGATTTGAATGCTCGGATAGATAAAAGCATAGCTATAAATGAAAATGAACTAGGACTAATTAGTAAAGAAGTAAATACAATGGTTTCTAAAATGTCCGAAGTGCTACATAATGTATTAGAAATGTCTAATTCGGTAGTAGCAGTAAGTTCTTCATTAGAATCGGATTCTGGAAAAATGGCACAATTAGCAAACGAGCAAGCAGCTTCTGTCGAGCAAGTATCTGCAACAATGGAAGAAATGGCTTCTGGAATTAGTCAGAATTCAGAAAACTCACATGAAGCGGAATCAATAGCAAAAAAATCAGCAGTTAAAATAGATATAAACAATAAAAATGTTCAAAAAGCAACAGAAGCTCTTGAAGTAATTATAAAAAAAATAGGAGTAATTTCCGAAATTGCATTTCAAACTAATATATTATCACTTAACGCTGCAATAGAAGCATCTAAAGCAGGTGAGTTTGGAAAAGGATTTAATGTAGTTGCAAGTGAAATACGAAAATTATCAAATAGAAGTAAAGTTGCAGCCCTAGAAATTAATGATATTTCAAAAAATAGTATGAAAATATCAGAAAGAACTAGCCGTATATCAGAACAAATAGTGCCAGATGTTAAAAAAACATATAAAATAGTAAAACAAATATCAACTAGTACAAAAGAACAAAATTTAAGTGCAGTGCAAGTAAACAATTCTGTTCAACAATTAAATAGAGCAACTCAAGAATTAGCTCAAGTTTCACAAAAATTATCAATGAACTCAGGTGATTTAAACGGATTTGCTAATAAATTAACTGAGAGTATGAGGTATTTTACTAAGACTCGCTCCGACGAAAAAGACCCTTTAGATAAAGAGAATACAGAACTCGAAATAGAAAAACAGAATGATGATACGCCAGACGTAAAATTGCTCTCAGGTGAAATTTCTTTAGATGATGGCACTAATGATGGGTTTAATATCGATTTACCCAAAGGTGATAGTGATAATGATTTTGAAAAATTTTAAAAATAATAATATAATATAATGCAAAGTAAATATTCAAAATTTAATATTTTAAAAAAGTTTAATAATTTAAGCTTGTTAGGAAAAATTATATTCCTTCAAGCTGTAATGTTTTTGTTCTTTTTATTGATTTTGGGTTATACTTTTTATAGTCTTCGTTCAAATGTTGAAATTGTTATTAATAAAAATTCAGAGAAAGAAATCGTATCAGAACTTACAATTGCCTATGAATCTCACTTACACAGGTTGAATATGTTAAGTAAACATGTTATGGACACATCTATATTTACATTAGAAATAGATACTCGCACATGTAAATTAGGACAGCTTTTAAAAAGAGAAGATATTAAACAATTTTTTAATGAATTTGATACTACAGGCTTGTTATATAATAAAGTAGATATAGAACACAAAAAAATACATAAATTTGCAAATAAAATTAAAAAAGAAAGTAATACCGAAATTAAAAAAGAATTATATATAAATTATATATTACCTGCAAGTGAAATTGTATCATCATCACTGCAAACGATTAGAACTAGTAAAAAAAATGATATTTCAAAATTACTATTACAGCGAGAATCAAAAACAAGAATAAATATTTTTATAATAACATTTATATTTATAGTTTTAGTAGTTTATTTATCTTATGTAATGGTAAAGCGATTTACTCAACCAATAAATAAATTAAAAAAGTTTGCCGAAAATGTTGCAGGAGGCGATTTGTCAAAAACAATTCCAATTGAGGGAGACGATGAACTATCTCAGCTTGCAGATACTATTAACCAAATGGTTATACAATTACAAAATGTAATAGAAGGAATTACCGATAGTGTAACTAGCTTTGTTGATGTAAGCGAAAAATTGAAAAATAACTCAATAGTACTTTCGCAAGGGTCTTCAGAACAAGCTGCTTCTGTTGAGGAAGTGTCTTCTACAATGGAGGAAATGCTTGCAAGTATTGAGCAAAATACGATTAATGCTGGAGATACAGAGGAAATTGCATTTAATTTAACTGAAATTGCATCTAATGGAAGCGAAGAAATGCTTTTAGCAGTTGAAATGCTTAAAACAATTGCCGAAAAAATTAATATAATTACAGATATAGCATTTCAAACTAATATTTTATCACTAAATGCGTCAATAGAAGCTGCTAGAGCAGGAAAATATGGATTAGGCTTTGCTGTTGTAGCACAAGAAGTTGGTAATTTAGCCGAAAAAAGTAAAATTTCTGCTGAAGATATAGAAGAGCTTTCGGTACAGAGTGTTAAAATTGCAGATGGAGCATCTAGTTTATTAAATAATTTAGTAACAGATATAGAAAAAACTTACGATTTAATAGTAAATATAACAACATCGAGTATAGAACAAAAGGACGGAGCAACTCAAGTTAATTCAGCTGTACAGGAACTTAATAATGTTACACAGCAAAACGCATTAGCAGCAGATAAATTAGCAAATAACGCCGACGAACTTGCTGTTCAGGCCGAAATGGTAAAAGAAATGGTCTCTTTCTTTGTATTAGATGATAACTCTTATGGTATAGATAATGAATATTAAAAATAAATTGCTACTGCCTTTACTTGGGCTTTTTGCCCTAATCTACATTATGTCTGTGGGTTATGTAATCCAACGCATGTATTTTAGAAATATAAATGATGCACAAAAAATTGTTGAAGCAAATGCTTATAAACAAGCAAATCTTGTTAAAACTACTCTAATAAAAGATATTTCAGTATTTAAAACTTTAGCAAGTACTTTTGAAACATACAAAAAGTTACCATTATCAATAAGAGAAGAGTATCAGTTAGATATTTTAAAAAATGTATTAAAAGAGAATAACGATTTATATGCAGCTTTTTTAAATAGGCAACTATTTTCAGTTACTCCTAAAATATGGAAGAAAGAATATGGTAGAGTTAAACAATTATATTATAAAAAAAATAACGAAATATTGTTTGATACAGAAGTAGTTGAAAAAGAAGGCGAAATTGTAGGTTCGCTTTATAATGTAATACATACTGAAAATAAAGAATATATTACTGAACCGTACTTTGACGAATATAAAGAAGGTGAAAAAAAATTAATGACTAGCATCTGCATTCCTGTTAGGGAAAATGGGCAATTTATAGGTTTAACGGGCGGTGATATTTCATTGGATAGAATGAAAACTTTAATAGGAGAGTTTGATGATAACTTTAACCAAAAGAATTACTTAATATCAAATAAAGGAACATATATTTATTCCGATAATAAATTGGATATAAATAAATCTTTTAAATCGATAAACCCAAAAATTGATTCGTTACAAAATTTTTCCCAAAAAGTTTTAAAAGGTCAAGCATTTTCTTATTATATTACCGACTCGGTTTCAAATAACGAATATCTATGTACCGTTAAACCAATAGAATTTGGAGGCGATTTTAAACCTTGGGCAATGCTTGTTATAGTACCTAAAGAAAAAATTACTTCTGAAGCAAAATCAATATTTAGGACTTCTATAATAGTTGGCTTACTTGCATTTGTAATCCTTTTTATTGCAATTTATCTTATCGCAAATTCATTTACCAAACCCGTATTAGAAATAGTTGAATTTACAAAAGAAATTGCATCTGGAAATTTGAATGCAAAATTAAATATAAAAAAGAGAAGTGATGAATTTGGTATGCTAGCAAGCTACCTTAATCAAATGGTTTTAAAATTTAAAAGTGTAATTGTTAAAATTCAAAAAACATCAGAAGATATTAATGTTAGTGGGAATTTTCTAAAAGAAAAATCTATTGAAATATCTGAAGGAACAAGTATGCAAGCAACATCAGCCCAAGAAGTGTCTGCATCAATGGAGGAAATGATGTCTTTGGTAGAACAAAATACCTTAAATGCAAATGAAACATCTAATATTGCAAAAAAAGCTGTAACACTTATTAAACAGTCCGAGAATGATGTAAATAAAACAGCAACTTTAATGGCAAATGTTGTAGGAAGAACATCAGACCTAGATGATATAAGTTTTCAAGTAAATATATTAGCACTAAATTCAGCAATAGAAGCATCGCATGCAGGACAATACGGAAAAGGTTTTAGTGTAGTTGCAAAAGAAGTTCGTAAATTAGCGAAAAAATCTAAACAAATTACAAAATCAATTAGTTCTGTACTAAACGAAACTCTTGAAATATCCGAAAAATCAGTAGTTTCATTAAAAGATGTTGTTCCTGAAATGGCAAGTACAGCTAAATTAGTTGATGATATATCAATATCTGGCTATGAACAAAATAATGGAGTAAAACAGGTAAACAATGCTATGAATACTCTTAATGAGGTTATTCAGAAAAATTCTCATAATGCAGAGCAAATGCTAGAAAATTCAAAAGACTTAGATGATTTAGCAGAAGATTTTAAAGAACTTATTTCTTTTTTTAGGACATAAGACTATTAATTTAGAGTGAAAAATAATATAAGTTTAAATTTTAGAAAATAATAAATAAAAAATATACAGATGAAAAATAAATTTTCTATAGGTACAAAGTTATTAATACCGACTTCTGTTGTAATATTGTTATTAATTATTATAATGTTTCCAATAATGAAGGGCTTGAAAAATAAAAACATAAAAACTCAAGCAACAGTTCAAGCGGAAAATGTTAGAAATTATTTTAATGCAACAATAAGTGCATCCCAACAGGAAGCATTGCAAATATCATCGAGCTTTGCTATTATGAAAGATGTTAAAAAAGCATATTCAATAGATGATATTAACGATTCAAAACATTTTATTAGAACTGCTTTATCCCCCGAAATTACACATTATAAAAACTTATCAGGACTTGGCGATGATCTTAAACTACACTTTCATACTAAAGATTTACATAGTTTATGGCGATCGTGGAAAAAACAAGGTGATAACGATGGTGGTGATGATTTAAGTGGTTCTCGTAATTCTATAAAAGATGTTGTAAACACACAAAAACCAATAAAAACAATTGAAATGGGAGTTAGTGGTTTTGTTATTCGAGGAATTTCCCCTATAATTAGTAATGGTGAATATTTGGGTTCTGTCGAGGCTATTTTTACCATTGATAAAGTTAATACTCAAATAAAATTAAATGAAGACGAAAATCTTTGTATCTTTTCAAAAATTAAAAATTTTAATATTTCAGCAGGAATTAATCGTTATGATTCAGTAGGTCGGTATTTAATTATTAGTGAAAAAAAAGGAGTAGAGATAAATCCTGA
Organism: Bacteroidales bacterium; assembly: GCA_029934705.1. GTDB lineage: Bacteria > Bacteroidota > Bacteroidia > Bacteroidales > JAADGE01 > DZBS01. Next base: position 15,380 of record JAOZLS010000014.1, read on the forward strand.
ATTAAAGGATGCTCTTCGCTCTTATGACGAAACTTCAATGAAATTTATAAAAACAGGAGATGTAGTACAATTCCTTTTTCCTATTTATGAATACGAAGGTGGTGACGTAATTGCAGTTGGTTGTTATTCATATAATACAGAAATGATAGCAAACTCAATATTAAGTCTTCAAAAAACACTATTGATATTTGTACTAATAGGTCTTTTTGTTATTTTTGGTATAATAATAATAATGGGTAGAATTGCTATTACAAAACCAATTCAAATAATAAATAAAGATCTTAAAATAATTAGTGATGGAAATTTGTTACATAAAATGTCTTATACTAAAGATGATGAACTAGGACTTTTAGTAAAAGAACTATCTCTAACTTTTGCCAGTATTCGTAAAGTCTTTACTTCTGTAAATAAAGCAAATGGCGATTTACGACGAGCTAGCGAACACCTAAACTACACATCTCAAGATGTATCGCAAGGGGCTTCGGAACAGGCTGCTTCTGTTGAAGAGGTTTCTGCATCAATGGAACAAATGTCCGCAAATATTGAGCAAAATGTATCAAACGCTAAAAAAACTGAAAAAGAAGTCTATATGGCTGCTGCTGCTGTATTTGAAGGCAATAAAGTTGTTCGCAAAACAACTGATTTAATGAAACTTGTTTCTGAAAAAATTGTAGTTATTAGTGAAATTGCAAAACAAACAAATATATTAGCATTAAATGCCTCTGTAGAATCTGCTTCAGCAGGTGAGTTTGGTAAAGGATTTTCCGTAATTGCAAAAGAAATAAGACAACTTGCAGAAGACACTCAAAGTGCAGCAGTCGAAATTGTAAAGTCAACATCTTCAGGAGTAACAAGTGCTGAAAAAGCAGTAAGCCAACTAGCAAATATCATTAAACAAATGGAAAATTCTTCTGAAATGATAAAACAAATTGTTGTTGCAAGTACAGAGCAAAAAAATGGAGTTGACCAAGTAACAAACGGAATTGAACAATTAAATAAAATAACTCAGCAAAATGCAGCTGTCGCCGAAGAAATGGCAACCAGCTCAGAAGAATTAGCTGGACAATCAGAAGCTTTAGCAGAAAGTATCAGTCAATATTTATTTTCTGATGGGAAAGGATTAAATGAAGAACTACTTGAAAATGAACAAGAAAAAGGGGATGGAAAAGTAGTTGCTAAAGAAAAAGTATATAAAGAAACACAGTTGATTTCAGATGATAAACCTAAAATTGACGATAATACAGGCTTTTCTATTAATTTAGGAAAAAGTGATTTAGATAATGATAATGATTTTGAGAGATTTTAAGGTAAATGGACAAAAATAATATAAATAAAACATCTGACTTGCAAAGCCTATATGATGCAAAATTAAGTGATACAGATTTTGATAAGCTTAGCAAATATATTCAAGGGGAGTATGGTATAAAAATGCCTCCAGAAAAAAGAGTTATGCTACAAAGTAGGTTGCAAAAACGATTAAGGGCTTTAAACATAGCATCATATTCCGATTATGTCAAGTATGCATTTGGAAACAATTCATCTGAAGAAATAATTCACATGATAGATGTTGTATCTACAAATAAAACTGATTTTTTTAGAGAACCATCTCATTTCGACTTTATGAAAAATGAGATATTACCGGAGTTTTATGCAAATAGTCCCACAAAACACTTTAAAGTCTGGAGTGCAGGCTGTTCGAGTGGAGAAGAACCATATACAATTGCAATGGTACTAAGCGAGTTTGCTTTACAAAATGCTAGTTTTGATTATTCTATTTTTGGAACAGATATTTCAACTATAGTATTGAAAAAAGCTTTTGATGCTATTTATCCATTAACTGCTGTCGATGTTGTGTCCTTAGAAATGAAAAAAAAATACCTTCTAAAAAGCAAAAAGAAAGGCGATAATTTAGTAAGAGTAATACCAACATTACGAAATAAAACGAAATATGGAAGATTAAATTTTATGGCCCCAAGCTATAACGTTACCGAAATGTACGACCTAATTTTTTGCCGAAATGTATTAATATACTTTGATAGAGATAATCAGGAAAGAGTAATAAATAAATTATGTGAAAACTTAAAGCCTGGAGGATACTTTTTTTTAGGACACTCCGAATCAATTACAGGAATTAAAGTTCCTTTAAAACATATTCAGCCAACAGTATTTAGAAAATTGTAAACTATTTAATAATGAGCGATATACAAATAACAGATAACTTGTTACTTCAAGAGTTAGAAAAAAGGTTTAAAGAAAAGGAAACTGCAATTCTTGAACTTGAAAAAATAACAGAAGAGTTAAAAGCCGTAAATGCAAAGCTAACAGCATCCGAGCAACTTAAAAGTCATTTTATTGCAAATATAAATAACGAAATTATTAACCCATTTGCCTCAGTATTAGGCTTGTCTCGCTCAATATTAGAAGTGAAAGATAATGACTGGGAAAAAGTTAAATACATGGCAAAATTAATTTTTGTTGAAGCTCATAATCTAGACTTTCAATTAAAAAATATTTTTGCAGCTGCCGAAATAGAAGCTGGTAGTATTTATCCGCAAATTTCTCGTATAAATATTATTAATTTAATTGAAGGAGTTGTTTTAGATTTTGAAAAAGACTTAAAATCAAAACGATTAACTTTTGAATTAATTAATAATACAAAATTTGAAAAGGATGATTTTACATATAAAAGTGATCCCGAAAAATTAAAACTAATCCTTTCAAACTTAATAAGTAATGCAATAAAATTTAGCAAAGGAGCTAAAATAATTGTTACAGTTTGGCTTGAAGATGGAATCCTTGCTATGTCAGTAAAAGATTTTGGAATAGGAATATCTCAACGTAATAAAGAAATAATTTTTGATAGATTTACACGTATTGATACAGGAATTAACTCATTAAATAGAGGGCACGGACTTGGATTATCAGTTGTAAAAGCTCTCTTAGAATTATTTGGTGGCGACATTGCTATCGAAAGTAAAGTTGGTGATGGTTCTTTGTTTACTGTGAAAATTCCTGAAACCGACGATATTGTTGATGAAGATGGTTTTTCAATAGATGGAGGCGAAGTCTTTTTTGTTGACGGTGCAGAATTATTTTAGCAGTATAAATGTTTGAACAGTAGATTTATGAAGAAACTATTTTTATATCCTGCAGCTTTATACGCCGACAGGGAACCTACACAAATTATAACCATACTTGGATCATGCGTTGCAGTTTGTCTTTGGGATCCTGTCTTAAAAATTGGAGGAATTAATCATTATATGTTACCCCTGTGGAATGGTCACGGGCTAGCTTCACCTCGTTATGGAAATATTGCAATTGAAAAATTAATTGAGAAAATGATTAATTTAGGAAGTTCTCACGAAAATATTAAAGCAAAGATATTTGGAGGAGCAGAAGTTCTTGAAATAGAAAAAATAACATTTAATATTGGACTACGAAACATTGAATTAGCTATAGAATTTTTAGCTGAGAAAAAAATACCTATTATAAGCTCAAGTGTTGGTGGTAAATTTGGACGAAAAATACTTTATTTCTCAGATACAGGAGAAGTTAGATTAAAATATGTTGGTAAAACTAAAACTAAAGACTAGTGAAAAAATTTATAAATGTTTTAATAGTCGACGACTCGCCTATTGTGCGTGATGTTCTTACAAAATTGCTCAATGCCGATGAGCAAATTAATGTATTAGCAGCTGTCGAAGACCCTTATCAAGCAGCTAAGGTTATTAGGAGAGGAATACCTGATGTTATTACACTAGATATTGAAATGCCTCGAATGGACGGGCTAACTTTCTTGAAAAAAATAATGGAACAAAGACCAATACCTGTTGTTATTATTTCAAGTCTAACAAAAAGAGGAGCAGAGCAAACTCTAAAAGCTATAAGCTATGGTGCAGTAGAAGTGGTTGAAAAACCAAAAATGCACAATGCCGTGTTGATAGAGGAGGCTGGAATACAAATTTGTGATAAAGTTAAAGCTGCATCTATGACAAAATTAAAGAAAAAATTTGCACCATTAGTCGTAAGACCAAAATATTCGGCCGATGTTATTATTCCTAAACCTTTAAAAATAAAACCAAGTTTTTCAAACGAACAAATAATTGTAATAGGTGCGTCAACTGGCGGAACAGAGGCTATAAAAGTTGTATTAGAACAATTACCAGCCAATAGCCCTGGTGTCGTTATAGTACAACACATGCCCGAAGTTTTTACAAAATCATTTGCCGAAAGACTAAATCAAATTTGTGAGCTAGAGGTTAAAGAAGCGCAAGACGGGGACTTTGTTGAAAAAGGAAAAGCATTAGTTGCTCCAGGAAACTTTCACGTAGTTCTAAAATCAAAAGGAACAGGTTATGTTGTAAGTATTGTAAAAGGGAAATTAGTAAACAGGCATCGCCCCTCAATTGATGTGCTATTTCGTTCAGCATCAATAGTAGGTGCAAATAAAGTACTAGCAGTTATTTTAACAGGAATGGGCGACGATGGTGCAAGAGGTATTGCCGAAATAAAAGCAGTTGGAGGCTACACTATTGCACAAGATGAAGAATCATCTGTTGTGTATGGAATGCCTAAAGAGGCTCTAAAACATGATCGTACAGTAAAAGTGTTAGCACTAAACGATATTGCTCCTTTTATAAAATCATATTATAAAATATAAATAAACTAAATTATTACCTAACCTTTAGTATAATACTTCAATTAAAATATGAGTAGAATTAAAATTTTAGTTGCCGATGATATTTTTTCAAACCAGTTACTAATTAAATCTATAATTGAATTAGCTGGCTATTCTTGCAAAGTAGTTGCAAATGGACAACTTTTAATAGATGAACTTTTAAAAGATGAATATACTGTTGTTTTTACCGATATTGAAATGCCTGTAATGAACGGAATCGAAACAGTTAAGCATATTAGAAGCAAATTAGAACCACCTTTAAACGACATACCTGTTATTGCTATAACAGCACATAATTTAAAAGAATTTCCAAAAAAAATATTTGAAGCAGGCTTTTCCGATATTATTACAAAACCTTATGCAATAGAAAAATTTAGAAAAATTCTTGATAAATATATTACACCAAATTAGTATATAAATAAATTACTTCAAATTTATACGTAATAATTTCGTTAAAACATATAAGTGGTTGGTAAATAGTTTATTGTGCTGTTTTTTGTTTGTTAAGCTACTTTTGTTTTTAAGGGTGTTTGTAAAATATTATCATAACTTTATATAAAAAAAAGTATTGTGTACTTGTAAATACTATTTTTTTTGTAAATTAGCACAAATTATTTAGTAATATTTTTAAGTGAACAATTTAAAAAATAACATATCAAGATATACTTTTTATGGCATTATTCTAGGACTAGTCCTAAGAATTTTGACAATTGTTGTTCAAATAGGTTTGAACTACATACCTTTTACCCTTAATTCTGTAATAGAACTTCATAATAACGACTTATCATTATACTTTCAAGATGCTTTTATTCCTTTAATGTTTGGAATAATGGGATATGCTTGGGCTGTATTAAATAATAATTCTAAAAATAGATTTAAAAGAGAACTTGAATCTAATAAAACAAGGTTTAAAAATATTAATAAATTTATTGGGCTTCTAAGGTCTAAAGAATCTAATTTCGAATTTTCATTTGACGATATGACTGATGAGTTAGAAGATTCAATGATAAAACTTAAAGAAGAATTATCTAGCAGAAAGGAAGAAGAAGTTTCTAGAAAATTTGAAGACGAACAAAGACACTGGATTTCTAGAGGACTAGCTGAATTTGGAGCTATTCTTAGAGAGAACAGTGACGACTTGGATAAGCTGTCGAATAGTATAATAAGCCGTTTAATTAGATATATTGACGCAAAACAAGCAGGATTCTTTATTATTCAAGAACCAGAAGGTGAAGAAAAATATATAGAGCAAATTGCACTTTTTGCTTATGAAAGAAAGAAATTTACCGATAAAAAAATAGCTTGGGGACAAGGTCTTGTTGGTGCATGTATCCTCGAAAAAGATTCTATATTTATTGAAAACACAAGCGAAGAATACGTAAAAATAACATCAGGACTTGGGAAAGCAAATCCCCGAAGTATTTTTATTGTTCCGTTAAAAACCCAAGAAGGCGACGTGCTTGGTGCAATTGAAATTGCTTCATTTAAAATATATGAAGATTACGAAAGAAATTTTGTAGAACAAGTTGCTGAGAGTATTGCAACCACAATAACAACTCTTAAAAATAATATTGAAACAAATAAACTTCTTGAAGAATCCAGAGAACAGGCAAAAGAATTAACCGAACACGAAAATATTATGCGTAAAACTCTCGAAGAAATGAGAGATTTACAATTAGAAGCTGCAAAGCAAAGTGAGGAATTTGTTAGTTTTACAAACTCTGTAAATCATACAATGATTAGAGCAGAGTACTCAAAAGAAGGAATATTACAATATGCCAATACTAAGTTTTTAGAAATATTAGGTTACGACTCAAACTCAGAGGTCGAAGGTAAAAATATTACCGAATTTATTAGCATGAAAGATCGCCTATGGTTCAATAATATTTGGGAACGCCTAGTTGAAGGTGGAAACCACTTTGAAGGAGATATGAAACATGTTACAAAAGAAGGTAAAGATGTTTGGACTATCGCAACTTACGTTAGTGTTAGAGACCTAGAAGGAAATCCAGAAAAAATATTATTCTTAGGAATTGATACAACTGATGCTAAAAAGCAAAGTCTTGACTATGAGGGTCAAATTAATGCCTTAATTCATTCATCAATTAAAGCAGAATATTTACCAACAGGCGAAATTATTGATTATAACAAACGATTATACGAAACACTTGGCTATACAAAAAATGAAATTGTTAATAAAAGTATCTTCGATTTTATTGGAGACGACGAAGTTGATAGTTTTAAAGGAATTTGGGCAAACATAGTGAAAGGCGTACCATTTGAAGGACAAATAAAACGAAAAAATATTAAAGGTGAAGACGTTTGGTTTTATGGCACATATTCTATGGTAAAAGATATGTATGATGAGATTTCTAAAATTATATTTATTGGAAGTGATACTACCGAGCAACATCTAATGGAGATGCAAAATAAAAAGCAAACAAGAAAATTGCAAATGCAAGAAGATGAGCTAAAACAATCCAAAGTACAACTAAGTAAAAAACTTCATGAGTCAAGAGAAGAAATGAAAAATCAGTTTAGAGAAATTGAAACTGTTAAATTACTTCACGAAAAAACACTTGAAGGAATGCTTGATGCAATTGTTACAATAAATCAAGATAATAATATCGAATTTTTTAATAAAGCTGCCGAAGACCTTTGGGGAATACCAAAAGACGAAGTCTTAGGACGCAACGTAGAAACTATTTTGTCTAGTGAACATAGCGAATTAGATGGTGATTACATGGGTGTTTATTTTAAATCTAATATTGAAGAAGTATTAGTTAGTACCCGAAAAGAAGTTTATATTGTTGATAAATATGGAGAACAATCATTCGTATTAATGACACTCTCAGAAGCAGGAATTGGTTTAAGATATAGATTAACTGCATTTATCCAACGAATTGAGGTTGAACTGTTTTAGTCTGAATTATTAATGTCTCTCCAATTCAAAAAAGAACTCTCTTCCTAATCGTGGTTTTATAGAGTCTTTACATATATAAAATTCATTAAACGTAAACTTTTCCGAAAATAATTTTTTATACGTTCCTTGCTCTGCACCATAAGGCGGAAATGCTTTGCCAAATTCATGATTAAAGAACAAACCAACATATTTGCCTCCATCATTTAATAAATCGTAAATTTTATTAACAAAGCGGACTCTATCTTTGGGCAAAAATGAAGTAAAAAATGTTTGCTCAATAATATAATCGTAACTTCCTTTATGTTCAAAAAAATCTTCTAAAAAAATATTATCCTTAGGAAAATTAGGAGTACGTTTTAAAAAATTATTTATAGGTGCTTCAACATAATCTAAAACGTAAATGTTATTAAACCCACTATTGTAAAGGAACTCCGCTTCATAAGCATTACCTGCACCAGGCAGTAATATTCTAGCATCCTTATTTTTAGCCTTTTCAAAATAATTTTTTATTGGTGGCGACGCATAACCAATATCCCAACCTGTACTGTTTTTAGTATATAAATTATTCCAAAAGTTTTGTGTAATTTCGTCCATCTATTATAATATTTAACACAACAATATATCATTAAAAATGGAATTAAAATAAACAAGATAATAATTCTAACAAAAAATGTTAAATTTGCAACTCAAAAAGTTTATATATGTGGCAAAATATGATTCTTATAGGAACAGGAGGTTTTTTTGGTAGTGTTTTACGCTACGGAACAAACGAAATGGTCCTTAAATTAATTGAAACCAACAAACCATTGGGTACTTTTGCCGTTAATGTTGTTGGTAGTTTTATTATTGGTATAGTTTTAGGCCTTTTTGAAAATGGAACTCTTATTTCGGCAAACTGGAAAATGTTTTTAGCAGTTGGCTTTTGTGGCGGCTTTACTACTTTTTCATCCTTTGCTTTAGAGAATTTATCAATGATGCAGGCTCAACAATTTTTCACATCTATATTATATATTGTTATAAGTATATTTGTAGGATTATTGGCTGTGTACTCAGGTTTTTGGATTGTAAAATAAAAATATTAAAAAGTGAATAAATCAGAAAAAACTATCCCTTATAAAAAGTCTCAAGAAGGAAAAAAGAAGCAAGTAGCTTTAATGTTTAATAATATAGCTCATAAATACGACTTCTTAAATCATTTTTTATCTTTAAATATTGATAAAATTTGGAGACGAAAAGCAATAAACAAGTTAAAAGCTACAAATGCTGAAAAAATACTCGATGTAGCAACTGGTACAGGCGATTTAGCAATTCAAACCTATAAAAAATTAAAACCAACTAAAATTATAGGAATAGATATTTCTACGGGAATGCTTGACGTTGGAAAGCAAAAATTACTCAAAAAAGATTTAAATAAATATATTGAATTGCAAGAAGGCGATGCCGAAAATCTTAATTTTCCCGACAACACTTTTGATGCTGTTACTGTTGCTTTTGGTGTTCGCAATTTTGAAAATTTAAGTATGGGGCTGTCTGAAATTAACAGAGTAATGAAGAAGAATGGAACTTTTGTTGTTCTTGAATTTTCAAAACCAGAAAAATTTCCAATAAAGCAATTATATAATTTCTATTTTAAAAATATTTTACCAACAATGGGAAAAATGTTTTCAAAAGATAACTCCGCTTACACATATTTACCCGAATCGGTTAATAATTTCCCTTATGGCGAAAGATTCCTTAAAGAATTAGAAAAAACAGGTTTCTCAAATGTTAAATATGAAAAGTTAACATTCGGAATTTCAGCAATTTATACAGGAGTAAAAGAGTAGGGGACTTCAGTTTTTTTTTAGCACGACAATAGACCTAAGACCTGACAGTGCGCTTGCACCTGTCAATGTCTAACTTTGTTATTTGGAATATTTGTACGTATATTCCATGCCATGTGCCACTACGCTTGTCAGGTGTTTTCCTCCTGACATAATCACGATGATACAATAAAAAATAAAATTTACTTGACATAGTCGGATTGCGACTTCCTTAATTTATTGTGTACACCGACAGACTTTTAATATGATTTAAGGAAAATTGAAACTATAATTTAAAAAGCAGAGCGGTATAATTAGAAAAACAGTTAATTATTTGATTTTCTGCAATTAATATTTCTAACTACTAACTACTAACTTCTAACTTGGTAAAATAGAATTATTCAATAGTCATTAATCATTATTCATTTTTAACACCTTAGTCGCAGCCCAACTTTATGGATGAACTCTAATTAGTCAGCCAAATCTTGCCTGTCGCAGGTGTTTTCACCTGCGACCGATATCATTAACAAATATATTTCATATAAATATGAAAGCTGTAATTAGCATAAGTGCAATTATTTATATTTTGTATTGACAGCTATGGTGTTTTTTTGCCTAGTTTACACAAATTTACAACCAAAAACAAAAGTCAAAAGCCAATAGTTAAGGTTATTAGTCAGCCAAATCTATTTCTTTTAAATTTTCTAGGCGGTTTCTTACTAAAAAATCATCAATAGTTTCAAAATGCTCAATAACACGATTGTCCTTAAACTCAAACACCTTATTTGCTAATCCTTGTAAAAAATCTCTATCGTGCGATACTAATATAAGTGTACCATCAAAAGCTAATAATGCTTTTTTTAATATCTCCTTTGATTTTAGGTCTAAATGATTTGTTGGCTCATCAAGTATCAATAAGTTAACTGGCTCTAATAATAATTTAACCATTGCTAGTCGTGTTCGCTCACCACCAGATAATACCGAAACCTTTTTGTGAATTTCGTCTCCACTAAACATAAAACCACCTAAAATATTTTTAATTTGCGTTCTAATATCACCTTTTGCAACTTCGTCAACTGTTTGAAAAACTGTTAGTTTTTGCTCTAAGAGTGATGCTTGGTTTTGTGCAAAATACCCAACTTCAGTATTATGTCCGAGTTTACATTCTCCTTCAAAATTAATTTCACCCATTATGGCTTTTAACATTGTCGATTTTCCTTCACCATTTCTACCTACAAACGAAACTTTTTCGCCTCGTTCAATAACCATGTTTGCATCATTAAAAACTATATTATCACCATATTTTTTCGATAAGTTTTCTGCTACAACTGGGTAGTCGCCTGAACGTTTACAAGGAGGAAATTTTAGTTTTAGTGCTGAATTATCAACCTCATCAATCTCAATGATTTTTAACTTTTTTAGCATCCGCTCTGTTGAGTTCACTTGGTTTGTTTTGGAGTAAGTTCCCCTAAAACGCTCAATAAATCGTTTGTTGTCTTCAATAAATTTTTGCTGTTCTTTGTAAGCCTTTAGTTGATGCGAACGTCTTTCTTCTCTTAATTGCAAATAGTGCGAGTAATTTACCTTATAATCGTAAATTTTACCCATTGTAAGTTCAATTGTCCGGTTAGTTATATTGTCTATAAATGCACGGTCGTGAGAAATTACAAGTACAGCCTTTGCTTTATTCACAAGGAAATCTTCTAACCATATAACCGACTCTATATCAATGTGATTAGTTGGTTCATCTAAAAGAATTAAATCAGGTTTTTGAAGTAATATTTTTGCTAATTCAATACGCATTCGCCAACCTCCACTAAACTCGGAAGTTTGCCTAGTTAAATCGTTTCGCTTAAAACCTAGTCCGAGTAATGTCTTTTCTACTTCGGCATCATAATTTATATTTTCAATAGAATAATAAACCTCACCAATTTCGGATAGTTTATTAATAATCGACATATATTCTTTAGACTCATAATCTGTTCTTGTTTCAAGTTCCTTGTTTAGAGACTCCATTTCGTCTCGCATTTTAAATATTTTTATAAATGCTTTGGATGTTTCTTCAAAAACAGTACAGTTGTCTTCAGTAAGTAAATGTTGCGGAAGATATGCAATAACAGCATCCTCAGGAAATTGTATGTTCCCTTTTGTAGGACTATCAATTCCTGCAATAATTTTCATTATTGTAGATTTACCCGAGCCATTTTTACCCATTAATGCAATTTTATCATCTTCGTTAATTACAAAGGAAATATCGTCAAAAAGCTTTTCTCCGCTAAACTCTACTGTTAAATTATCTACTGCAATCATATATGTATTTTATTTGAGCGACAAAAGTAATAAAAAGAAGTATAATGCAAACGTTTATATCAATTGGATATTAAATCTTCAAGAATTTTTGTTATATAAAAAAAGACTTGACAGTGTGCTTGCACCTGTCAATGTCTGAACAAACATCCATATAGCTGGC
>JAOZLS010000473.1 GCA_029934705.1 Bacteroidales bacterium
ATACGAGACGAGTTTACAATATTATTTAAAAATGAAACCCCAAGCATACTCAAAAATGCACCAGGAACACCATGTCCTGTGCAGTCGGCAGCGGCAAAATAAACACAGTCGTTACGTTGGGCAAACCAATAAAAATCGCCACTTACAATATCCTTAGGTTTATAATAAATAAAATTTTCGGGTAAAATACTTTGTATTTGTTTTTCGGTTGGAAATATTGCCTCTTGTATATTTTGAGCATATACAATGCTATCTTTAATATTTTTATTTTGATGTTCAATTTTTACATTTTTTTCAACAAGTGTATCTCTTTGAGCTTCAATTTCACTCTTTTGATCCGCCAAAGTATCTCTTTGGGCTTCAATTTCTTCTTTTTGAGTTTCAAGCTCACTATTTTTTTGAGTTATTTCGTGAGTACGCTCAGTAATAATTTTTTCTAGCTTTATATTTTTTAATTTTAGTCTATATCGCCCAATAAAAAATATTAGTACAAAAAATATTAATATCGAAATAGCAACTATTGAGTAAAATAAATTTGTTTGAGTAAAAGGAACTTCAACCGATAGGTTCATAATTTTTGCTTCGCTAACATTGCCTAATATATTACGAGCACTTACTGTTAAAATATAATCGCCTGGTGGAATTGATGTTAACTCTATAACTGTATTATCAGACCAGTCAGTCCATGTTTCGTAGTTCTCCAGTCCTTCAATTTTATAACGATATTTATTTCCTTGATTACTAAGGTAGCATGGTGCCGATAACTTGATGCGGATTGCGTTTCTGTCATAAGAAAGTTTTAGATGTTCAGCAACGTACGAGCTATCTTTTTTATCATGAACCGATACTATAAACACTTCAAAACTAGACGAATCTTTAATTATTAATTCGGGTTTAATTTTTAAAATATTGCTAGCACCGTCGATCACCCATAAGTTTTTAGCTTTATCGGTATATATTTGTTTTATATTTTTGTAAATGTTAAGATACTCAATATTAGGGTAATTCTGAAGTGTATCAATAGATTTCCACAGGTTATTGTACTTTATCCACGCGTTATTATGTGTTAATAAAGATTGAATTCCATTTTTGTATATATTATTGTTTTTGTCTGCTATAATTTTTTTTGTAGTACTGTTAAAATAAAATATTCCATTAGCTTGTACAAAATAAATTTCATTATTAAGATTTTTAACTTGTATTGGTCCTTGAATTTGGTTTGGGAATTTTATTTCAGTTGGTTTTGAGTAGTTTCCTGATGTATCTTTTTTTGTATAAAATGCTTTTTCTTCTGTTCCAAAAAATAATTGACCATTTTTTGCTTGAGCCACTGAATATACCGAGCCTAAATCTGAAAATATAATATTTTTTTTCCAAATACTTTTATTTGTCGCAGTATCAGTATAAAAATTTACTTCGATTAATCCTTTTAGGGCTGCAATATATAATATACTTGTGTCTTTGTCTTTACAAAAATCATTTATATATACATCTCTAATAACTTGGTTTGCAGTAGTGTCTGTAATTCTAAATATACCATAATCGGAAAAAGCAAGTATTATGCTGTCGTTTAAGGCATAAAGTGTTTTGCATTTATCTTTTATTTTTCCTACAGGAGTATATTTATAATCAATGGATTGTAAAACATAAGTTAATTTAGGATTGAATTTATAACCATATTTTACTTTTTCTTTTATAAAAATCTGTTTTTCTTTATAATTATTAATTTTAGATAGAATGTGAACTCCTTCGTTAGAAGCAACATACATGCTGTCATTGAAATATAGAATATCGTTAATGTTTCCATAAATTCCGGGGTAAGAAGAATAGTCTTTTACAACAGAATTCAGATCGCAACGACTTAAACCGTATTGATGTGCTACCCATAAACCATTATTTTTATCCACCGAAATTGCAGAAATTTCATCTTCGGGTAAACCTGTTTGGTAGTTTATAGTTTGTTTAATTTTACCGTATATACGGTCAATAATTACAACGCCACCTGTAAGTGTCGATAATGCAAAGTTTTCGTCTGAAAATTTGACACCGTCCCACAATATATTTTCTTCTAGAAATTTTCTAATCTCAGTATTAGCAGAAAATTGCTTAAATTTTCGACCATTATATATGTATATTTTATTTTCCGAAGTTCCCATTAAAATACTATGATTATTATAAGGAGCAGAAAAAATTAACTGGGATTTTTTAAATTTATTTCCTCCATAAACTATCTCAAGATTTGTGCCTGTAAGTTTGTGAATACCCTTGTTTTCAATATTTATATAAATAATATTTTTTAGAGAAATTATACCAGAAAAATCACCAACTTCGGTATTACTTATTTTTGAAATTTTAGTTTTATCTTTTTGGTTTACAATGTAAATTTGATTTTTGCTGAAGAAAAAAACATCATCAGTATTTATTAATATTTTAGTAAAATTAAACTTGCTTTCAGTAGTATTTTTTAATGATTTATACTGCGGATTTGATGTTGAATTCATAAAAATATAACCAAAATCATTTTTTGAGGCAACATATATAATATTACCAGTAGAATCTGATTTTAGAGCTGTTACATTTGTTGGGCAATTGGCTATTTGTTGCTGGAGTGTACCATCAAATAGTGTAACCCCTAGCCTACTTGCTATATATGTATTATATTTATTATCAAAAGCAATACTGCTTATTTTATTATCGGAAGAAACACCATCTATCTCAAAATTAACAATATAGGATTGTCCATTTTGAGCAAATAAATTAAGCGGAAGTATTAAAACTAAGGAAAATAGGAAGACTAGAATTTTTTTCATAGCTATATTTATAATTTGAGTGTAAAATTAGCGAAAAAAAATGTTTTTTTTGTTTTATATTAAAAAAAATAAGTGAAAAAGATGTTAGTCCAATGAACATCCCTTAAATTATACTGAATTGCTTTAATAATTTTGATTTAGAAAATGGAATATTTTTGTTCT
>JAOZLS010000474.1 GCA_029934705.1 Bacteroidales bacterium
AAAAAAAACATTAATTTCTAAAATAATGAAAGGCTATACTTACATACTGAAATGTTCCAACGGAAAATATTATACTGGTAGCACGATTGATTTAGATAGGCGATTGGCACAGCATCAGGCAGGAGAGGGAGCAAATTTTACACGGAAAAACTTACCTGTAGAATTAGTCTATTTTGAAGAGTTCCCAAGAATAGACCAAGCCTTTTATCGTGAAAAGCAAATACAAGGCTGGAATCGAGAAAAAAAGGAAGCACTAATTAATGGAACACCCGAAAAGCTATACGAACTTGCAGAATGTAAAAATGAAACGCATTTTAGGAATAAGTAGCAAACCCGGCTTCGGCTCCGCTCAGCCTGCGGAACACACTCCCGTAGGCTGAGCGGAGCCGAGGCCGGACTACCAAATAGCAAACACCGCCTTCGACTCCGCTCAGGCTACGGAAGTGTCCCGTAGGCTGAGCGGAGCCGAAGCCGGACTAGCAAACCACGAAGCCGATATAGCAAATAGCTAGGTCTTTAATTTTTTTGTACAAAAAGCAAAAAATAGTATTTTTGCCAAATAATTTTAAATAATATAAAATGGCTACAAAAGATTTATCAAATTACGATATTAACTCAGTTCCTGATGCAAAGGATATGACTTTTGCAATTGTTGTGTCGGAGTGGAACAACGAAATTACTGAGGCTTTATATAATGGTGCGTACAACACATTAATTAAGCATGGTGCAGAACCCGAAAATATTATAAAAGAATATGTACCAGGTACTTTCGAGCTTACTTATGGTGCTGCTTCTTTTGTGTCGGAGGATATAACCGATGCAGTAATAGCTTTAGGTTGCGTTATTCAAGGAGAAACACGGCATTTCGATTTTATTTGCCAAGGCGTTGCTCAAGGAATTTCCGATTTAAACCGAACTTACGATACTCCAGTTATTTTTGGAGTTCTTACAACTGAAAATCAACAACAAGCAATAGACCGCTCGGGTGGAAAGCACGGAAATAAAGGCGACGAAGCTGCAATTACTGCAATAAAAATGTACGCTTTTAAAAAAAGAATGAACGAATATAAATAATTTGAATATTCAAACAATGAATTGAGAGTATTTAGTTTTTTTTTAATACTTTCGCAGTCTTGATTAATTTTTTGAATATATGGTAAGAATTGGTAGTAAAAGGCTGAACAAAAGCGATTTTAAGAAAATAGTTTTTGGTAAAGAGAAAATCGAAATTGATGAAACTGCTATTAAAAAAGTTGATGATAATTTTAATTTTCTAAAAGAATTTTCCGAAGACAAGGTTATTTATGGCATAAATACTGGTTTTGGGCCTATGGCTCAGTACAAAATTGATGAAAAAGACCTTATTAATTTGCAATATAATTTAATAAGAAGTCATTCATCAGGTGCAGGGAAATTATTGTCCAAAAAATGCGTAAAAGCTGCTATGCTTGCTCGTTTAAATACTTTATTACAAGCTTATTCCGGAATAAATTTATCAGTTGTTCGTTTACTTGCAGAGTTTATTAATAACAATGTTTATCCAAATATATTTAAGCACGGTGGAGTAGGAGCAAGTGGCGATTTAGTTCAGTTATCGCACTTAGCACTGGCTCTAATTGGCGAAGGCGAAGTTCGTTTTAAAGGAAAAACTCGCAATACTAAAGATGTACTTAACGAATTAAATCTAAAACCTATTGATATAAAAATCAGAGAAGGTTTAGGTCTAATAAATGGTACTTCGGTTATGACGGGCGTAAGTATTTTAAATACAATTTATGCACGAACTCTCGTAAATTGGTCGTTATTTATGTCCACAATGTTAAATGAACTTGTACAATCTTACGACGATCATTTTTCAAACGAGCTAAATACCGTAAAACACCATAAAGGGCAAAAAATTATTGCCGAAGCAATGCAAGAAATCACTAAAACAAGTTCTCTTATTAAAAAGCGTCAAGATTTTTTATATAATGGAAATGGAAATGGCGTAAAATATTTTGAAGACAAAGTTCAGGAATATTATTCGCTACGTTGTGTTCCTCAAATTTTGGGTCCAATTTTAGATACTCTTAATTATTCGCAAGATATTTTAGAAGATGAGGTGAACTCAGTAAACGATAAT
Organism: Bacteroidales bacterium; assembly: GCA_029934705.1. Lineage (GTDB taxonomy): Bacteria > Bacteroidota > Bacteroidia > Bacteroidales > JAADGE01 > DZBS01. Next base: position 2,123 of record JAOZLS010000474.1, read on the forward strand.
CCAATTGTTGACCATACTAATAAGAATGTTTACCACGGTGGTAATTTTCATGGCGATTATGTTTCGTTAGAAGCAGATAAACTTAAAATTGCAATCACCAAATTGTCAATGCTTTCCGAGCGTCAAATTAATTTTTTGATGAACGATAAAATAAATAAGATACTCCCGCCATTTGTAAATTTAGGAACATTAGGGCTTAATTTAGGAATGCAAGGAGTTCAATTTACAGCAGTTTCAACAGTAGCCGAAAATCAAACACTTTCAAACCCAATGTATGTTCATAGTATTCCTAATAATAATGATAATCAGGATATTGTGAGTATGGGAACTAATGCATCTCTTCTTACTCAAAAAGTAATTTTTAATTCTTTTGAAGTATTTGCAATTCAAATGTTGTCAATGGTTCAAGCTGTTGATTATTTAGGTTTTCAAGATTCATTATCGGATATTTCAAAAAAAATATATGCTGATATTAGAGAGCTTGTCCCTGTTTTTAAGGAAGATACAATTAAATATCTCGATACAGATAAAATTAAGAATTATATGATGGATAAAGACCTAAATTTGGTTTAATTCTTCTTATAAAAAAAAATAAACATGAAGAACGCAATTGTAACAGGAGGTTCAAGAGGAATAGGTAAAGCAATTTGCCTAGATTTAGCAAAGCAGGGATTTAATGTAATAATTAATTACAAATCGAATAAAGTAGCTGCCGACGAAACTTTGAACGAAATAATTTCGCAAGGAGGTAGTGCAGAGCTTATGCCATTTGATGTTTCAAATAAAGACGAAACTGAAAATGCTCTTGAAAACTGGAAAAATAATAATTCTGAAAAATATATAAGCATT
>JAOZLS010000138.1 GCA_029934705.1 Bacteroidales bacterium
TAAAATAGAAGAAATAAAAATATTAACAGCAATAAAAGCCGTATTCTCGGGTGTTACATTTTCAGTATTTACACCAAATAGAATAGGGGAATTGGCAGGTAGGGTTTTTATTTTGAAACCCGAAAACAGAGTGAAAGCAATTTTTGCAACAGGCTTGTCTAGTTTCTCTCAGCTATTAGTTACAATTGTTATAGGGCTTTTTTCATTAATTGTATTAATTAGTTTTTATCCCGAAAAAGCAAGTTTTATACCCTCTGAATATATAAAATATCTTCCAATATTGTCAATAATATTATTATCATTACTTATCTATTTTTACTTTAAAATTAAACTAGTAGTTTCTTTTTTAGCAAAGTTTAAATTTATGGCAAAAGTTAAAGAGTATATATTAATAATTAAAAAATACTCTCCAATTGAACTTTTTATATTACTGATATTCAGCTCATTACGTTATTCAGTATTTATAATTCAATTTTATTTTTTGCTGAAGTTTTTTTTAGTCGAAATAAGTTTTTTTAATACGTTTTTAGGAGTTTCCTTAATGTATTTAGCAATGTCGGCAGTACCAACTTTTGCACTTAGCGAAATAGGAGTAAGAGGCTCGGTAGCATTAATTTTTATAGGAATTTTTTCAACACAAACAGCAGGAATCCTAACCGCTTCAATATTACTTTGGGTAATTAATTTAGCCCTACCAGCAATAATTGGTTCTGTATTATTTTATAGAACTAAACTTTAGGAGTATTGGGTTGAGGCTTTTTACCCGAAGTGTCTATTGGCTTATTTTGACTTTTCAAACTAATAAATTCACATTTATTTAACAACACATTAATATTGCCAAACCTTTTGTTAAGCAACCATTTTGTCATACTATCAGATGTTTCATTCTTTAATAGTTGGTCAATTTTGTTTTCTAATTTATTCAAGTCAATCATATTCAATTATTTTAATTACACTCATCAGTATAATGAAGTGCAAAGTAATATTTTTTTCTTTAAGTAATAAGTTTTTTTTAATATGTTATTTTGGAAGTTTTCTTTTATTGCTTATTTTTACTAATATAATAAAATGAAAATATCTATTATGGAAAATATAAATTCAATCTTTCAAAAATCAGTTATTCAAAGACATTTAAAATTAGTCGATAAGGAAGTTCTTGATAGGGCTTTTTCTATTTTTAATGAAGTTTATAACACTAAAGTTATTGAAGAATTGAAAACAATTAAAGAAGAAGAGTATCAAACACTCTTTTTGCAAGATATTTTTGTAAAAGTGTTAGGTTATACACTAAAACCATACGATAATCATAACCTTGTTAGAGAACATAAAAATAAAACAGATAATAAAAAGGCTGATGGAGCAGTAATTAAAGATGGAAAAACAATTGCAGTAATTGAATTAAAATCAGTAAAGACAAAAAACTTTTCAGATGCAATAAACCAAGCTTTTCAATATAGACATAATCAAGGGTGTAAATATGTCGTTTTTTCAAATTTTCAGATATTAAGACTTTACATTAATTCTTCGTATGAGTTTGAAGAATTTGATTTATTTAATTTAAGTAGAGAAAGGTTTGAAGTTTTTTACTTGTTGCTTAATAAAGAAAACTTATTTGAGGATAAGCCATATAAATTAAAAGAAGAAACTAAATTTCACGAAAAAGAAGTTTCAGAGAAATTGTACAATGATTACAAGGAATTTAAAGACCGCATTTTTGAAGATATTGTTTCTAAAAATACACAATACGACAAATTAGTTTTATTTAAAAAAACACAAAAACTTTTAGACCGCTTTCTATTTGTACTTTTTGCCGAAGATAGTGGACTGATTCCTCCAAATACAGTAAGTAAAATTATTAAAGATTGGAATGAACTTAAAAACTTAAATCGTGAAGAACCTTTATATAATCTTTTTAAAGATTATTTTTCATATCTTGATAAAGGAAAAAAAGTTACAAATTGGGGAGAAATAACCGCATACAATGGAGGATTATTTAGACCAGATGAAATATTAGATAGTCTAGATTTTAAAATATCGGATGAACTTCTTAAAATACATGCAGCAAGATTGTCTTCTTATGATTTTGAGAGTGAGGTTGATGTGAATATTCTCGGTCATATATTTGAACATTCACTTACCGAAATTGAAGAGATAACTGCAGAGTTACAAGGCGAAAAAGTCGATAAAAAGAAAAGTAAACGAAAAAAAGATGGTGTTTTTTATACACCAAAATACATTACAAAATATATTGTTGAGAATACAGTAGGTAAACTTTGTGAAGAAAAGAAAATTGAATTAGAAATAAACGATTTAATAATTGATGAAAACTATCGTAAAAAAAGTGGAAAATTAAGTAAAAGAGGAGACGTCCTATTTCAAAAACTTCAAAATTATCAAAAGTGGTTACTTAGCCTTAAAATACTCGATCCTGCTTGTGGTAGTGGTGCTTTTTTAAATGCAACACTAGATTTTTTGATTGCAGAGCATAAAATAAATGATGATTTAATAAAAGAGCTTGAACAGAAAACAAATGCAATTCCTCTTTTTGATATTGACAAAGCTGTGCTTGAAAATAATATTTACGGTGTAGATATTAATGAAGAAAGTGTTGAAATTGCAAAGTTATCTTTATGGTTACGTACTGCACGACCAGGAAGACCTTTGTCCGATTTGTCAGGAAATATAAAATGCGGAAATTCACTAATTGACGACCCCGAAGTGGCAGGCGATAAAGCTTTTGATTGGCATAAAGAATTTCCACATGTTTTTAATCCACAGATAGAAGAAAAAGTTTATCAGAAAATGCCAGAGAGTAAACCAGACTATCTAAAACTAATAAAAAACGGGACAAAAGAAGCACAAGAAAAGGCTGAAAAATCAGCTAAACTTTCAAAAGAAGCTGTTGAGATTTCACAGAAAGTTTACGAATATGCCGAAAAATTAGAGCATGTAAATGACGCACAATCTTTTTACAAAACAAATAATGGAGGTTTTGATGTGGTTCTTGGAAATCCGCCGTATGCAGGAAGAAGTAGTTCTATGAATAATATTGAAAAAGAATATGTAAAACAAAGATATTCAACTACTGAAGGAAAATTTGAATTGTATCAATTGTTTATAGAAAAATGCGGAATTCTTGTAAAACAAAATCATTCGTATATCTCTTTAATCACCCCTCAAACCTGGCTCTCAATAATCCAAGCAACTAAGTTAAGAAAACAAATACTTGGGAACAAAGAATTAACAGAAATCGTTTTTCTAGGAAAAGAAATTTTTCAAGATGCATCAGTTGATGCTCTGATTTTTATTTTAAATATTGGAACATCTAATGAATATATTAAGTTTAAGCAATCCAGAAATTTGATAAATAACAATGATGAAACAAAAATAATTCTTTATTCTTCATTAGATGATAGTACTTATATTGTTCCAATAAATAGCAATTCGCAAACAATAGATTTGATAACTAAAATCAATATAGAAACTTTATCATTAAAGGAGATAGGTTTGTGGAGTGATGGTATCAAAGTTGTTGGCGAAGCAAAATTATTTGCTTTACAAAACATTAAATTTAATGACAGCTTTTTTCCTGTGCTAAATGGAAAAGACATTGGTAAATATTTCTACAAATGGAGAGGTTTGTTTACTTGTCGAGATAAAGTTCAAATAGAAAAACATTTTGCCGCAGACATTAGATTAAGAGATGAAAAAATGTTTAATCGCCCCAAGATATTAATTAGAAAAACAGGAAGTTCAATTGTAGCAACGCTTGATTTTAATAATTATTACTACGAGCAAAGCCTGTTTAGTTTTGGTGTTTCAAATAAAAATTATGTTTTATTTTATATTTTGACAATACTTAACTCGCAACTTGCAAATTTTTTATTATATGAAAATGCTTTTTCTAAAAAAGAAACATTTCCACAAATTAGATTGCATTGGCTAAAAGATTTTCCAATAAAAATATCAACTAGAGAAAATCAGCAACCATTCATAGGAAAAGCAGAATTAATGCTTTCATTAAATAAAGAGTTGCAAGAGAAGAAACAATATTTTTATGATGAAATTCTGTCTGATGGGAAAATAGAAAAACTAACAAAAAAATTAAAAAATTTCAACGAACTGACTTTTGACGAATTCATAAAGGAATATGCTAAAAAAGCAAAGATTAAAATTAGTAATAAAAGTGAAAAGGCAAAATTAGCAATTGTTTGGAGAGATTATTTTGAAGAAGAAAAACAAAAACTTAACAATATTCAAACTCAAATAAATATAACCGATAAAGAAATAGACCAAATGGTTTATAAGCTTTACGAGTTAACATCAAAGGAAATTAGTATTATAGAAGACAGTGTTAAATAATAAATAGTATGGTAAATATAAAAAGACTTATTGGAATATATCAAACTGTTCTAATAAGTCGTTGAGGCTCCAATTAATAACTACTTGAACCATAGTCAATATCTAATATTTTTGAATAAGTACATTAATTGGAATACTTAGTGATTTGTTAAGTTTTCTGATCATTTCAAGTGTTAATTTTCGTTTTTTATTTAAAATTTCACTTACTCTACTTTTAAATCCAATAACTTCTGTTAAATCATTTTGTTTCATTCCAAGTTGTTCCATTCTAAATTTAATTGCTTCAATTGGGTCAGGTAAATCTATTGGATAATATTCATCTTCATATTTTTCAATCAATATCGATAATATTTCTAATTCATCACCTTCATTTGTTCCTTGTTTTGCATCAAAAATATGCTCCAGTCTTTCAAGAGCTTTTTTGTAATCTTTTTCTGTTTTTATGGGATGTATATTCATTGTTTTATATTTTAGTTGCATCAACTTTATCATATTCTCCATGAGTTCCAATAAATCTAATCCACATTATTTTGTATTCATAGTTTATTTTTACAATCAGCCAATAATTATTACCTTTAATATTAAAGACAACTCTGTTGTCTTCTAAAATACTTGCACTCGGATATTCCTTTTTTAGTTCATTAGGCTTGTCCCAGTTTGTTTTGCTAACTTCGTTAAACCACGATTTTAATTGCTCTTCACAATCTTTGTGCTTTTACCAAAAGTTTCTTAATGTTCCTTTTGCAATTATTCTCACTATACTCTTTTTATGCAAATATAACAAATAATTACCAAACTGGGAACAGTACTGCGTTTTTTTTAAGAAAAGAAGACTACCCAAATTAGAGTAGTCTTCTTTTTAAAAATGTAAGTAGTTATACAAAAATCGTTTACATTAAATTTAGATACAATTCAGTAAATCAGTCAGTTAAGATAAATCTAATCTCTAAATACTAATGTCTAACTACTTAAGTACAATTATAAATTTTGAGCTTTTACAAAATTATTTAGAACACCATCTAATGTTGGGAATCCTATTTCTTGTAAATCGTAATAAACTCTAGTTGTAGGCTTATTAACTTTTATAATTCGAGTTAAATCAATAGGAGTTCCAATAATTACTGTATCGCAATCTGTATTATTTATTGAATCTTCTAAATCTTTTAGTTGCTCTTCGCTATAACCCATTGCAGGCATTAATGCTCCAATATTAGGATAAATTTCAAATGTCTCTTTTAATTTACCTACAATAAATGGGCGTGGGTCAATAATCTCAGCTGCTCCAAATTTTTGAGCTGCAATAGTTCCTGCTCCAAGTTTCATTTCGCCATGGGTTAAAGTTGGTCCGTCTTCTACAACTAAAACTCTTTTGCCATTAATTAACTCAGGATTATCAACACGTATTGGCGATGCTCCGTCAATTACAGTAGCATTTGGGTTAACTTTATTAATGCTTTCTCTAACAATCTGAATTCCCTCTGGCGATGCCGAATCCATTTTATTTATTATAATAACATCAGCAAGTCTTAAATTAACTTCGCCTGGATAGTACGATAACTCATTACCAGGACGATGTGGGTCGGCAACTGTAATTGTTAAATCTGGTTTGTAAAATGAAAAATCATTATTTCCACCATCCCAAAGTATTACATCACAACCATCGGGGTCGTTTTCGGCTGCTCTAACAATTGCTTCATAGTCAACACCTGAGTAAATAACGTTTCCTCTAACAACATGAGGCTCGTACTCTTCCATTTCTTCAATTGTACATTTGTGCTTTTTTAGATCGTCTAAAACTGCAAAACGCTGTACTTTTTGTGCTTCTAAATCGCCATAAGGCATTGGGTGGCGAATTGCTACAACTTTAAGCCCTTTTTCCATTAAATATTCAATAACTTTTCTGGATGTTTGACTTTTTCCGCAGCCTGTTCTTGTTGCAACAACAGAAATAACGGGTTTTGTACTTTTAATCATAGTCGCATCTGGTCCTAATAAACCAAAGTTTGCACCAGCAGCATTTACCATTGCACTTACTGCCATTACCCTAGTGTATCTTACATCGCTATATGAAAAGATACAAATATCTACTTTAAATTTTTGTATTAAATCGGTTAATTCTTCTTCAGCATAAATTGGAATACCTTCTGGATATAGACTACCTGCAAGTGATGCAGGATACTTTCTGCCATCAATATCTGGGATTTGAGCTGCCGTAAATGCAACTACGTTGTAGTCTTCATTATCACGGTAATAAGTGTTGAAATTGTGAAAATCTCTTCCTGCTGCACCAATAATAATTACATTTTTTTTGTTCTCCATAGGTTTTCCTCCAAAATTTAGTAAATAATTAATTTATGTATCACTACAAATATAGTATTAAAAATATTAAATTTCGATATGTTTAAGAAAAGGTTAATTTTGAGTAAATTTATACAAAATATGATTTTTATCTATAAAATATATAGTTATTGTTTTATACATTTAATGTTTTTTTCGCTTTCGATAAATTCAATATTTGCACAAGGAAATGATGTAAATAATACCTTTTTTAACGAATTTTATTCATTTCGCTTTAATTCGGCATACAAAATCTGCAATTTATTAAAGGCTGATAGCTCGCTTCAAACAAAATATCTTTTAAAATCATATTATTTTTCAAATATTTCTAATTTCGATAAAAGTGAATTAAATATTGATAGCTCAAGGTTTTTTGCAAAAGAAGTATCCTCTATTATCTCAAAAAAGAAAGAACTAACTGATATTGATTATTTTGATGTAATCTCATCTCAAGCTGTAATTTTAAAAGTCGATTTTAAAAAGAATAATTATTTAAGTGCTTTTGTAAATTTTTTAAAATTTGACAAATATTTAGAATATCTGCTTGAAAATGATGATAAAACGCCCGAATTTAAGCTTACATCTGGTTTGTATTATTATTATATTTATTTGGCCCAAGAGGATTATCCATTACTCTATCCGTTATTATTATTTTACCCTTCGGGAAATAAAAATAGAGGTTTAAAGCTTTTAACAGAATGTTCAAACTCAAATAATATTTTTATTAATACTGAAAGTTCTTATTATTTAGCTCGAATATATAGGCGAGATGAAAAAAGTTATATAAAATCGAAGTATTATTTTGAAAAGTTATTAAATTCATTTCCCGAAAATTTGTTTTGGCAATATGAATATACCGAAGCTTTAAAATATTTTGGAAAATTTGATGCTTTTGAAAAACAATTAGTTGTTTTGGCTGAAAAATTAAATACTAATATAGAAATTACAAAAAGTCAACGTCTTCTATTTAAAAATAGAATAAATGAGCTTAAAGAATGAAAAAAAAGAAATATAAATATTTTCTAAGGCTATTTCTTGTAATATTTATTTTATTTTCGATAAATTCGCAACTTATGGCACAAGAATCCAAAATAAAGCAATTCAGAAAACTCAATTTTCCAGTAAAATGGTGGGCTATTACTCATCCGTTTGTTGTTACTAAAGCTTTTGAAATTAGTAATATTGCAAAGCAAGCGGCTATTCAAAAAGAGAAAGATATTGATTTGGATGGCGATTATGCTGGAGGACAGGTGGATGCCTTTAGGCATGGATATTGGATGTCGATGTTAAGTAAAGATATTGGAGCAAGAAAAGCCCGAAAGCTTGGTAGGGCTTACGAAAGAAGCAATAAAATAGATTTTAAAAAGAAAATTTTAGAAGATAGATATTTACCCGATTATATGAGTTCTGAAATGGATTTGCACAATAACGAAGTTGGTATAAAAATTGGCTTAGAAAATAGTAATATTACTAATTTAGACTTGAGTTTAGTTGTGAAAAATGCTGTTTTAAATGGAGAATTTGTAATTATAAAAAAAAATAAAAATGGCGAGTTTTTAAATAGCCTAAATAAAATTATTCCAAAAGACGAATATTATGGAAAGTGGTATTCGCCAAAAACAATTGTTCCCTCAAACTATGAAAAACCATAAAATATTTAAAATAACTGCTGTATCAATTCTTTTTTTGTTCTTTTTAGGAAAAAATGCAAGTTTTGCACAAACCGACGAGGATTTAATTGATGCAATTATCAAGAAAGATGAAAAAAAGGTATATACCTACTTGAAATTAGGAGTAAACCCCAATTCTAAAAGTTTTGATGGAGTTACTCCTCTTATGTATGCCGCCGAAAAAGGTAATATTTACATTGTAAAGCAGTTACTTAAATTTGGTGCAGAAGTAAATGCTGTACCAAATTCGTTTATTACGGCATTAATTGCAGCTTCAAAAAATAATTACCCCGATATAGCAGAGCTATTACTACAAAACAATGCCAATGTAAATGCTATTGATATTAATGGAAATTCTTCCTTGTCTTATGCTGCAAGTTTCGGCTATCCGCAATTAGCTTGGCTTTTATGTAGTTATGGTGCAAAAACTGAAACACTAGAAAAAGACCAGTCGCCAATGATAATTTCGGCATTTTATGGCGATAATGATATAATTAAAATTTTGCTAGAATTTGCTGCCGATGTTAATGTAACAGACGATTTCGGTTTTACACCACTTATAATTGCAGCACAAAAAGGACATTTAGAGACAGTAAAATTATTAGTAGAAAATGGAGCTAATCTTGAAATAAAAAATGACCAAAAGCTTAATGCACTTAAAATGGCTGTTTATAAAGGAAATGCCGATATTGTTGAATACCTTTTAGAAAACGGGGCTTATGTAAATGAAAAGGAAAAAGGCTTAGTTTCTGTTTTTTCAATTGCCGAAAATAAGGGCAACGCAGAAATATTAAGTTTGTTGAAAGAAAAAAGCAGTATAGGTAATAAATATAAAATACCAAATAAACATGCTTATGGTTTAAATATGGATTTTGGGTTTTTCGATTTTATGGCAGGTCCTGTATATACATATACTTTTAGTAAGTATAATGTAGATTTAACAGCAACTTTTACTACACGCCTTTACCGGAAAAAAATATTAATTCAAGAGTCTGAAAATTTATTTTATCAATACCGAGAACATCGTTCAAATGTAGGAATGTCTGTACAAAAACGATTTGCATTATTAACAAATGGCTTTGTCCAAAGGGGTATTTTTGTTGGGTTAGGCGAGTACTATTCTTTTGGAGGTTATAGCGGATTGCAAACAGGGTTCTCAGAATTCGTTACAATTCCAGAAATAGGGTTATATTTGCAGAATTCAAATTTAAGAATGAATATTTCTGATTTGGATGGCGGTATTTATTTTTATTCATTATCTGTAAATGGTGAAGTATATTCAACTAAGAAATTGATTGTGAGGTAATTTAAAATATTATTTCGACTATTCAATTTTAAAAAAAGTAAAAA
>JAOZLS010000139.1 GCA_029934705.1 Bacteroidales bacterium
ACTCATCTACACTTGTATAATCTAGTTCATCGGGCAAATCAGCATTATCTTTAAAAGGCATTTCTACTGTGTAGGATAAACATTTAAAACGCTCGCCAATTTGTTTGCAACCAATTGCTAAGTTTCCTTTTCCAGGCTCGTTTAGCGGATAATGATTTACATCTTGAAAATCGGGACTTGCTTCTATCCAACTATTTTTAAAATCAATTTCTAAAGTCTGAACTCTTTCACCATAACTTGGCACACCTTCTGTTCCTGAAACAAAATTATATGGTAATGCTTCGTCGCCATGTATATCAAGCGATAAATCGACTCCTATTTCATCCATTTTTTGCAAAACATAATATACTTCCGGACTTTCATTTTTATCTGGGTTTGCCCATTCTCTATTTAAGTTTTTACCTGCAGCGTTTGCTCTTAAATTCCCTGCCATTGAACCATCAATATTTACATTTGGTACTACATAAAAACATGCTTTTTCAAGTAGTTTACGAGAAATTGGGTCGTCTTCATCTAAAAGTCTAGAGATGAAACCTTCGGCAAACCACTCTGCCATACTTTCTCCTGGATGTTGTCTTGCAATTAGCCATATCTTTTTCTTCTCCTTACTTGGTTCTCCAATAACGAGCATGTCAATATCGCGTCCTTGGTATGTTTCGCCAATAATTTGAAGCTCGCATAAATCTGACAACTGTGCTAAATGCACTAATTCTTGATGTTGATGATAGGAATACGGTGCAAAATATGCAAAGTACATTGAATTTTGCATTGGTGTAATTTTGAAATTTAAAACTCCATTTTCATAAGTTGTAGGTATTCTAAACCATTCGTTTTTATCGTAAGAAGCTGCCACATTATAGTTTTCCCAACCTTCAGGATAAGATGTTTCGCCAGCATTTATTATTGAAATATTACATTCCTTTTCTACCGCTCCACTTAATCGAAAATGAAACCACTGCAAAAAATCTGCATTTGTATCTTTTCTAATTTTCAATTTAATATCTCCTAAATCGTCAATGTTTACGATTTCAATATTTCCACTGTCAAATTTTGATGATATTTTCATGTTTTTTTTATGTTTTTGTATATATAATTATTTTTTATGTTAAAGTAATATAACCCCTAAAAATCTTAAAAGTGATTTTACTTATTCTTCGTTTTTTACCCCTAAATCCCCTAAAGGGGACTTTTCTTTGTGTCTCATTTGGTGAATTTAGCTGTTGTTGCAATATTACTTTTAGCTTCTAATAATATTTTACTAATACCTGAAACTAATGTATTGTATTGCTGCGTTTTTGGTTTATCTTCTTTCATAACTACCTTACATCTACTCTATTAAAGACGTTTTTCTTTCTTCAAAAGAATCTATTTTTAATATATATTTTCCTCCTTCTTTTACTAATTTATAAGTTATTAATATATCAGATATTGGATCGGAATGATAACCATCCTTCGCATAAGTATAAGATTCTTTTAGTTTTTTATTATATAAATGTATTGAATTTCCACCATAACGAGATTTATAATATTTTGAATCCATTTTTGAAAGATCAATTATTTTAGCTGAATCATTTTCAAAGGTCATTGCAAAAATAAAATCTTCTTCTCTGCTTGTTCCTGTACACTCATGTATTATATAAAACTCCTTATTTCCATCGTTATTAATATCGGAAATTAATATTTTATTATACATTGGAAAGATATCAGATATTGCTATTTTATTTGAATTTAAAAAACCTATAGTCTCAATATAAATTTGATTATTATAATAAGAAAAATTATCAGTAATTAAAATTCTTACTTTTTTTCCTTCACTTAAATCTATTTCTTTAGTTTCTTTAATCGTTTCATTATTAATCTCTATTGTATCTTGTATATTTTCAATTTCTTCTATTTTATATGAATAACTTCTGTATCCATCTTCTCTAAAAAAGTTACACGACGATATTAATATAATAGAAACGAGCAAAGTAATGAATAGTCTATTTCTCATTTTCCTATTTATTTTTTTCTTTTGTTGATAATAGTCCGCAGGCTGCATCAATATCTTCGCCTCTTGATTTACGAACGGTTACGGTTAATCCTTTTTTCTCTAATTCGCGTTTAAAATTATTTATATCGGTGTCGGGGCTACCTTGTAATGATGTTCCTGGTATTTGATGAAAACGTATGAGATTTACTCTACTTTCAATTTTATGAAGTTGTTTTACCAGTTGTTTTGCATGGCGTTGTGTATCGTTAACTCCTTTAAACATAATGTATTCAAAAGAAACTCGTCGTTGTCTTCCAAATTCGTGGTTTCGTATAATTTCAAGTACTTCTTCTATAGGATTTTTTCTTTCGGCAGGCATCATTTTTAAGCGTTCTTCCTTAAATGGGTTATGAATACTTATTGCTAAATGACATTTACTATTATCAAGAAATTTTATTAATCCAGGAATTACACCTATTGTTGAAACTGTAATTCGCTTAGGACTCATTCCAAAGCCATAATCCGATGTAAGAATTTCGAGACTTTTAAGTACTTCGTCAACATTATCCAAAGGCTCGCCCATTCCCATATACACTATGTTTGTGAGTTTATCGAGTTCTGGCAATGATTTTACTTGATTTATTATTTGCCCTGCGGTTAAATGTCCTTGAAAACCTTGTTTACCTGTCATGCAAAATTCGCAAGCCTGCTTACAGCCCGATTGGGTTGAAACACAAAGCGTAGCTCTATCGGTTTCGGGAATATAGGCTGCTTCAATAAATCGTCCTTCGCCAACAGTGTATAAATATTTTTTTGTTCCATCATCGGACTTTTGTACTTCAATATTTTTCTCAAGCCCAGTTTTATATTTTTCTTTTAACTTATCTCTATTTTTTTTCGAGATATTAGTCATTTCGTCAATATCTGTAATTTGTTTTTTATACAACCACTCGGTTATTTGCTTGGCTGTAAATTTAGGAAAACCTAAATCTTTAACAATTTCTTCTAATTCGGATAAAGTGTGACCTAATAAACTATGTTTTATCATTTTTTTTCTATTTTTTCAATTTTAATACAAAATAAGCAAATTTATATCATACAACAATAATATTACCTAGAAAGCTTTTATATTGAATTGGTTAATTTATAATTTGTAACAAAGTAAAGGCAATTCTCAAAATTTCTTGTAACAATGTAAAGGCAATTTTAACATTTCTTGTAACAAAGTAAGGGCAATTTTTGAATATTCTTGTAACAGAGTAAGGGCAATTTTAATATAATTCTAGAGAAAAAATAGTTTTAAGCAACTAAAATTATAGTTTCAGTTTCCAAATTCCTCGTCCATAAGTCGAAAAATAAAGTTCGCCAGTTTTGTTATTTACTTTCATGTCGCTAATAATTACTCTTGGTATATTATCAATAATTTTCCATTTATTCGAGTTGTTTTTTAGCACAAATAAACCAATATCAGTTCCTATATATAAATCGTTTTTTGCTGAATAATGCGAAATACAATTTACAGGTACATCATCTAAATTATAAGATAAATTTTGCCAAGAAATACCACCATTCTGGGAAAAGAAGACTTTATTATGTTCGGAAAATTTCCCAGTACAAAACCATACGGACAAGGGTTTATCTCTATGAACATCAATATCGCTTATTTGCGTATTTTCATCCTTTAGAAACTTTAATTTTCGTCCTATATTTTTTTTATATGATTTTAAGTCGTTTGAGCTTCGCCATAAAGTAACATACTCTGGAGATTTATTTCTCATGGGGTTGGTTGCAAAATAAATATATTCTCCACTCGAAGAAATGTTTAAAGCAGACGTACTTCCTGTGGTTCCGTTATCGTTAAAAGTTGAAAACCATGTACTAGCAATTTTTTCTTTATTTTCAATATCGTATTTAGCAATATTCCATCCTCCCGTATATATTATATTATTGTCGGATGGATCTTGAATCATTGGAGAATCATGAAAGATTAATTTTTTCATAAACCCTGTAGATTTCAATGAACCACGTATTCCTCCTTTATCAGAAAACTTGATATTTTTATTACACATAGTCCAAACTTTAGATGTATCATTTTTTGAAATAATGCAAGTTCCTCCATCACAACCATAAACATGATACCATTTTTTATCCGAATGCCTTATAAGTGTACCACAATCAGCAGTACCACAAGCAATAATTTCAGGATTATCTTCATTAATTTCTATTGTAAAAGCTTTAAGGCAAGCTAAATTTGAAGTAATATTTTCCCATTTAGTTCCACCATCCAAACTTCTATAAATTCCTCCATCATTTCCTACCAAAACATGATTTGAATTTTTAATATCAGGAAATTCGATGCTTCTAATATCGGGGTGCATTTTAATTTTACTACCAATTCGTTTATATTTTATTTTAGTAGAATCAGCTTCTTTATAAAAATATATTCCACCAGCAAAAACTTCATCTTTAGGAGAAACTTTCATTATCATACAATAGGCAACTCCGCTTAAACTCTGTCGTGAAAGCAATTCCCACGTTTTTCCTTTATCTGCTGACACAAAAAGCTTATTTGCTCTGCCCTCCGAAACAAAAGCATACATTTTATTATCATAAAAATCAATTGAAACTCTAAAATCAGTTGTTGTATCGGCAACTAAAGGTGCAAGATTTTCGATTTTATTAAGAGCTTTATTTATTCTAACAAAAGTCCTAATTCCAGTTAAATATATAGCATCTTCTTTTTCTTTAACAACACTAAACTCGGTCATTTGTCCATTTTTTGAATATGGAATATAAAGTCGTTTAGCTTTATTTGTTTTTTGGTTTAACGAAAAAATATGATGTTGGGAAACGCCATATATTAGGTTTTCATCTTCAATAGAAATTTTAATATCCCGCAATAAATGCCTTTCATTTTCTGGAAATAAATTTATCCTAGACCACGATTTACCAGCATTTGTGGTTTTGTAAGCACCAATTCCCCAATACCCATTTTTTAACAAAGTACCCGTTGGAGCATTTATTGAAGTTGTTACATAAACAGTGTTAAAATCACTAGGCAAAACATCAAATTTCTGACCTGCACCGTTAATATTATCAGTTAAGCACTGCCAAGATTCTCCACTGTTTATAGTTTTCCACAAACCGCCACCATCTGTACCTGCATAAATTTCGTTTAAATTATTTTTATTCGATTTAATACAATTTACATAAGCAAGCCCATTACTATTTAATGAACCTTCGGCCCACTTTTTAGGACCTAAAAATGTTACATCGGTTTTAATTGAAGAACTTTCTATATTAAAAATATAAAAAAAACTTAAAAATACAATTACAAAAGGAGTTATAAGCCTTATATAGAGTTTCATATCAATAGAATTTAAAAATATTGTGTGAATTTAAGATAAATATTGCAAAAATTCTTAGTTTTTCGTAATTTTACAAATTCAAATAAAATACACACAAAAAATTAACATATAATGTCAGGACATAGTAAATGGTCAACCATAAAGCGTAAAAAAGGAGCAAAAGATGCTGTTAGGGCTAGAATGTTTTCCAGAGTAGTAAAAGAAATAACAATTGCTGTAAAAGAAGGCGGAAATTCAGATCCTGAATTTAATCCACGTTTGCGAGTTGCAATTTCTAATGCCAAAAGTGTTAACATGCCCAAAGATAATATAGAAAGGGCAATTAAGAAAGCTGAATCTGACGATAAGTCTTTAGTAGAAGTAACATTTGAAGGAACAGGAAACGGTGGCACAGCTATTTTTGTTGAATGCTTAACAGACAATAACCAAAGAACAGTTGCAGATGTTAGGCATGCTTTTTCAAAATATGGTGGTAGCTTAGGTAAAAATGGCTCTTTGAATTATTTATTTGACAGAAAAGGTATTTTTACAATTTCGGCAACTGATTTAGACCTAGACGAACTTGAATTAGAACTAATTGACCATGGTTTAGAGGAATTGGAGAAAGAAGAAGATAAATTGATAATAACAGTTGATTATTCAGACTTTGGCAATATGCAGAAAAAACTTGACGAATTAAAAGTTGAAATAGAAAGTGCTGAGTTACAAAGAGTTCCTAACACATACAAAGATTTACAAGTAGCAGTTGCACTAGGTGCTTTAAATATTATTGAGAAACTAGAAGAATTAGAAGATGTACAAAATGTTTTTCATGACATAAACTTGACTGACGAAATCATTAAAGCATTAGAAGAAAAACAGTAAAGAACTGTGGATAAATATAATCATATAATATAATATGTACAAAATGTTTTTTAATTAAAAATAAAAGTTTATTTTTGCAAACTTATTATTAACAAATTATTTAAAAATAAAAGATGTATTTAGACAAAGACGAAAAATTGCAAATTTTTGAGAAGCACGGAAAGACTAATAAAGACACAGGATCTTCAGAGAGCCAAATAGCTTTATTTTCATACCGTATCTCGCATCTTACAGAACATTTAAAAGTAAATAAAAAAGACCACAGCACACGTCTGTCTCTTCTAAAACTTGTAGGAAGACGTAAAAAGCTCTTAAAATATTTACAAAAAACAGACATAGTACGTTACCGTGCTATTGTTAAAAGTCTTGGATTACGTAAGTAATCAAATTAATAAAAAAAGGCATTCAATATGCCTTTTTTTATTATAAATTAAATTCCCAAAAAGGCTAACAAAATTTCCCCCTCCAAAAAACAACATTGTTAGCACAAAATAAATTTATAACACAAAAATATTACTATACATGAATATACATACTAAAACAATAGAGTTAAGCCACGGCAGAACAATAACTATTGAAACAGGTAAACTTGCAAAACAAGCTGATGGTGCAGTTGTTGTTAGACAAGGAGATACAATGATTTTAGCAACAGTTGTTTCTGCAAAAAGTGCAAGGTCAGACGTTGACTACATGCCACTTTCTGTAGATTACAGAGAAAAATTTGCAGCTGCAGGACGTTTCCCTGGAGGTTTCAGAAAAAGAGAAGCGAGACCATCCGATGATGAAGTACTTGTAGCTAGACTTATTGACAGAGCATTACGCCCACTTTTCCCAGCAGACTTTCACGCAGAAACATTTGTAAATGTTGAACTTATTTCGGCAGATAGAAATAATGAAGAAATGCCCGATTCATTAGCTGGATTAGCAGCATCAGCAGCACTTGCTGTAAGCGATATTCCTTTTAATGGTCCAATTTCAGAAGTTCGAGTTGCTAGAATTGGTGGCGAACTAATAATAAATCCAACTTTTTCGCAATTAGATGAAGCTGACATTGATATTATGCTTGCTGCAACTTTTGACAACATACTTATGGTTGAAGGCGACATGAAAGAAATTTCGGAAGAAGAAATGCTAGAAGCAATGAAGTTTGGACATGAAGAAATTAAAAAACACTGTACTGCTCAAATGGAACTTGCCGAAGCAGTTGGTTCAACAGTAAAAAGAGAATACAACCACGAAGAAAACGATGAAAATCTTTTTGAAGAATTAAAAAAATTCTCATCAGAAAGAATACACGAAATTGCTATATCAGCTAGTGCAAAGCACGTTAGAGCTGAAAAACTTTCAGAAATAAAAGCCGATTTCATTCTTAAATTTGAAGAAGAAAAAGCTGAAGGAGATGATTTAGATCTTGCTTTAGTTGGAAGATACTTTCACGACATCGAAAAAGAAGTAATTAGAAACGTTATTCTAAATGAAAAAATTAGACTTGACGGTAGAAAATTAGATGAGATTAGAGATATTTGGAGCGAAATAGATTATTTACCAGGAGCTCACGGTTCTGCAATTTTTACTAGAGGCGAAACTCAATCGTTAACAACTGTTACATTAGGAACTCCACTTGACGAGCAAATGATTGACAGTGTATTGATTCAAGGTAAATCAAAATTCTTACTTCATTATAACTTTTTACCATTCTCAACTGGCGACGCTCGCTTTTACAGAGGTGTTGGAAGAAGAGAAATTGGACACGGAAACCTTGCTCACAGAGCATTAAAAGGAATGTTACCTTCAAGAGAGGACAATCCTTATACAGTTAGAGTTGTTTCGGACATATTAGAATCAAACGGTTCGTCATCAATGGCAACTGTATGTGCAGGAACATTAGCTTTAATGGATGCTGGTGTAAAAATGAAAAAACCAGTTTCGGGAATAGCAATGGGCTTAATTACCGATGCTGATCAAAACTTTGTTGTACTATCAGATATTTTAGGCGACGAAGACCATTTAGGCGATATGGACTTTAAAGTTACAGGTACTGCCGATGGTATTACTGCTTGCCAAATGGATATAAAAGTTGATGGTTTATCTTACGAAATTCTTTCAAAAGCTTTAGAACAAGCAAAAGCTGGAAGATTACACATTTTAGGTAAAATACTTGAAACAATTAAAGAACCTAGAGCTGAATACAAGAACCACGTACCTGGAATTGAGAGTATTATTATCCCATCGGATATGATTGGTATTGTTATTGGTCCAGGAGGAAAAATGATTCAAGAAATACAAAAAACTACTGAAACTAAAATTTCTATTGAAGAGATTGATGGTTTTGGAGAAGTTGTTATTTCAGGTTCAAACATGGACTCATTAAAAGAAGCTGTAGCTAGAATTAAAGGTTTAGTTGCTGTACCAGAAATAGGAACAATATATCAAGGAAAAATCAAATCAGTAGTAGCATTTGGTGCTTTTGTTGAGATTTTACCTGGTAAAGAAGGGTTATTACATATTTCGGAAATTTCGCATGAAAGAACTGCAAATGTTGCCGACATATTAAAAGAAGGTGATGAAGTTGAAGTTAAATTAATTGGTTTCGATAAAAAATCGGGCAAATTAAAACTTTCAAGAAAAGCTTTATTAGCAAAACCTGAAAAGAAATAATAAATACTAGATATTATATAAAAAGAGCTGTTCAGTTATTGAACAGCTCTTTTTTTTTTATGGTGATGATGGTGCTAATAGTTGTTTTGGATAAATTAGAAATTAGGTTAATTCGTTAAAAATAACAAAATACAGAAAATAACCTATTAGATAAACCCAATCCAAATGATTTAAAGACTTAGTTTAATCATTTATTTCAATAAACCCATATTCGTCATCAATCAAAAATTCGCTAATCAATTCAAATTTTTCAATTAATAGTTCTTTCAATTTCTTAGTTGTTGTATTTCCAACTCGTAACCAAATTATTTTAGGGGGTGCTCCTCTAAAAGCATTTAAGTCGCAAAAATCAGCATCAAAAGTTACAATTGAATACCCATTCTTTTTTGCATAATCAAATATTTCAATATCTGATGAATTTTCAAGATTCAATTCCCTCACTTGTTTTGCTTCGGGATAAAAATCACTTAATAGCTTCACAAGTCTAAACGAAATATTTTGGTCAAATAATAGTTTCATTATGCGTAAAGATGTTGTTTTTCTTTATTAGCAATAAAGGCTAAACTTGCATTAATTTGCTCAACTGTTAATTCAGGGAAATCAGCTATTATTTCGGCTCTTGACATTCCATTAGACAACCATATAAGTATATCATATACTGAAATCCTGGTCCCTTTAATTATAGGTTTACCAAATCTTTTAGTTCTATCTATTTCAATGTATTTATTATTTAGTATCATTTTCCAAAGATACAAATTTTATAAATATATTTGTTTTTTTTTATGATTTTTGTAATTGAGAATGTATAGACCTATTTTTCATTATTCAATTGCTGATATTATTTATA
>JAOZLS010000140.1 GCA_029934705.1 Bacteroidales bacterium
GGTAATCGAAAACTCTCTTTCTACTGCAAAATTAAAATTATTTTATGTAATTGGGCTTATAACGGCTTTAGCATCAACGGGTATATACTTTTTTAATTTTAATAGACCTACAGCAAATGTAATTATATTAACAACTATATCAATAATTGTAATTTTGTATATTGGGGCATTAATTATAAGATTAAATTATTTATATTTTTATACCGATGACAAAAAAATATTATTAAGATACTACTCAGCTCATCCATTTTTAAGAAAATATAAAGCATTTGAAATCCCAATTGCATTTTTTTATTCGTATAAAATTGAAACTTCTTTTTTTGGGCTAAAAAGAGAGCTTTATTTGGTTGCAAAAAACAATAAAAAAACATTTAATTACCCATCAGTAAGTCTTTCTTTATACAATAAAAAGAAAATGATAACTCTAATTAAATTATTAGATAAATTAGATAGTAAAAGTTGATTTCTTAAACCTAAATTGTGCTGTTACGAATAAAAAGCATAACGTCTTAAATGTCAAACAATTGTCAGTCTTCGAGGTTTGTAACCACAAAGTTTATATTAAATTCTTACATTTTTAATATAGCCCAAAGTCCTAGACCAACAATTGTGCCTGTAATCCAGCCCCACATTGCTCGTCGGACTTCTTTTTTATTGGCATCGGTTGAAAAATATACTACTAATACCGAGATTGGTCCTGCTCCTATTCCGTAAATTGTATAACTTCCTATTGCACTTAAAGTAAACGACCACCAAAAGGAAGGGATATTCCCTGGAGCGAGTTTTCGTTTTCGCTTTTTAGGTACTGGTATTTCATTTTTAGTAGGTTGAATATCTATCTTTTTAATACTTGCAGGTTCAGCTTGTTCAATGCTAGTAGAATAGTTTTGTATGTTGAGTTTGACTGAATCAACGGCAAAACTTGATGTGTATAAACCAATAATAATAAAAATAAGTAGGATTTTTTTCATTTTTCATTTTTTAAGTAGAAAATAATATAACAAATATGAATAAAAATTATGTTTAATACGAAAAAAGTATAGAAATTATAAGATAATGAACTAAAATGGTGCTGTAAAATGAATATAAAAGCCCTTGGTTTTAGTTCCTGTAACGGAGTATTCTAATCGCAATAATTTATCGTAGTATGTTAAAAAGCTAATACCTATACCTGCTGAATATAATGATTTATTTGCTAAAGAGTTTCTTTCTAAATAAGAAACATCGCTGTTTCTAATGTATGCATAGTCGGCAAAAAGACTTAAATATATTGCTAAGTATGTTTTACTAATACTTTTATATGGTATAAATTTAAAGTTGATATTTTTTTTAGGTAGTAATTCGAAATTTAACGTATTTTTTTGAAGAATAAATTGATTTCCCGAAATAACATTATATTCATAGCCTCGTACATTGTAACTATATCCCAGTGCTTTATCAAGAAAATAAGGTTGATTGGTTGTAAAATATTTTTTTCCAACTATATTATGTGCTGCATAAAGTTTATTTGTGATTCTGTAATAATATGAAAATCGTGCCAACATATAGCTTGTATTTAAAGCTGATTTTGAAAACATATTAAATCCATATTTTGCTAAAATAAATTTACTGTAAAATCCTTTGGTAGAAAAAATTCTAGAATCACGATTATCATAGGTAAAAATATATTTAATATAAAAATAACTTATACTAGGAGTTTTATTAAGAAAATATTTTGTATTTATTTGTAAAAGAGTATCGGCAATTGCTCGTTTTTCAAATCCTAGGAATAAGCTATTAAGAGTATTTATTTTATTCCTGAAATTATAATTTGTAGAAATTGTAAAAGTTTTCAAAGCATATTCATTTTCTAATCTAACCCACTGTACTTGATCATTATCAATAATATAGCTAGTTTCTTTTCGGTCTAATTTCTTTAAATTTAATCCGATAGAGTGTTTACGCTTTTTATCTAAAAATATGTCTTTGTAATCAAATATAAGTAGTTTATTATAGCCGAAAATTGCATAAAAATCGAGTTTTTCATTTCGTCCTCTAAAATTATATTTTACAAGTCCTCCGCCATAATCTAAATGATTAAAGTTCCATTCTTTTAACCAATTACTAAAATTTCTATCGGCATAATATAACGAAATTTCTGGCCATAAATACCAGCGTTCAACAACAACTATATTAATTTGGCAATTAGTGTTGTTCGCATTATTAATATATATATCAACAAAATTAAATAGTGGTGTTTTAAGTAAATACCTTTTAGAATTAATTATTTTTTCGGTTAAACTAGCTTTGGCAATAGTGTCGCCTATTACAAATTCGAGTTCCCTAAGAATTATATTATTCTTCGTTTTTATATTACCACTTATATTTATTTCGGAAATAACAATGTTCGTATTAATAGTATCTTTTTGTGAAAAAGAAATATTTCCAAATATTATTATTGTAATATATATAAAAAGAAGTTTTTTTTTTAACACTCTTATTTTTTTAGAAACTTACTATTTTTTATTATTCCTAATTTTGAGAAAAAATAATGAAACGAAACTTTTAAAACACCTAAACCATACTTTGTACTTCTACTAAAATTGATTGATGATGCATCGTCAAAGTATTTTGTAGGACAAGTAATTTCAGCAATTTCAAAGTCGGTGTAAAATATTTGAGCAAGCATTTGATTATCAAAAATAAAATCGTCTGAATTTACATTATAATCTATTTTCTCAAGAATTTCCTTTGAAAAGGCTCTAAAACCCGTGTGATATTCAGAAAGTTTTTGGTTCATTAACAAATTTTGCGACAAAGTAAGAAAACGATTTGCAACATATTTGTAATAAGGCATTCCTCCTTTTAATGCACCTTTCCCTAAAATACGAGAACCAATAACAGCAGGATAAACTCCGTTTGCAATAAGGTAACACATTGAGTGAATAAGCTTTGGAGTGTACTGATAATCAGGATGGAGCATAACTACAATATCGGCTCCAAGTTCTAAAGCTTTATTATAACATGATTTTTGATTTGCACCATAACCTTTATTTACTTCGTGTCTTATAATATGTTTTATTCCTATTTCTTTGGCTGCAGCAACAGTTTTGTCACTACTCATGTCATCGGTTAAAATTACATCATCAACTATGTCAAAAGGGATTTCGTCGTAAGTTGTTTTTAAAGTTTTTTCTGCATTATATGCTGGTAAAACAACTATTACCTTTTTATTATCAATCATTCTAGTTCTTTTTTATTTTTTAATTAAAAAAAAAAATAAAATAAAAGATTAATTATAATATATAAATGTGTAAAAATTAAATTTCATTTTTTACATTTTACAAAAAAAAGTGTTACATTTATGCTATTATTTAACTTGTTTAATAAAACATGGCAAGAGTAATTGTTTTAGGAGCAGGCATTTCGGGACACACTGCGGCTTCTTTTCTTAAAAAGATATTAGGAAAAAAGCATGAAGTTATCGTTATTTCCCCAAATAGTTATTACCAATGGGTACCTTCCAACATTTGGGTTGGAGTAGGAAAAATGTCTATTGACCAAGTTAGATTCAAGTTAGACAAAATATATAAAAAGTGGAAAATAGATTATAAACAAGCCAAAGCAATATCTATTAATCCTGAAGGAAATCAAGATATATCAAAGCCTTTTGTATCAATTCAATATGTTGCAGGAGAAAAAGCAGGAACACTTGAAAATGTAGAATATGATTATTTAGTTAATGCTACAGGTCCTAAATTAAATTTTGAAGCAACCGAAGGTCTTGGTCCAGACAAAAACACAGTTTCTGTTTGCTCCTACGATCATGCATCTCATGCATATACTGAGTTTAAAAAATCAGTTGAATTAATGAAGCAAGGAAAAAAGCAAAAGTTTTTGATAGGAACTGGGCATGCAATGGCAACCTGCCAAGGAGCAGCCTTTGAATATGCTTTAAATATTGCTTACGAAATAAAAAAGTTAAAACTTAGTCATTTAGCAGAAATAACCTGGATTTCAAACGAGTACGAACTTGGCGATTTTGGCATGAGCGGTGCTTTTGTGAAAAGAGGAGGATATGTTATGTCCACTAAAATATTTACAGAATCAATATTTGCCGAAAATAATGTTAATTGGATAAAACGTGCTGGTGTATATAAAGTTGAACCAAATAAAGTTTACTACGAAACATTAGCAGGAGAATATAAAACGGTGGACTTTGATTTTGCAATGCTAATTCCAGGTTTTGCTGGTCAGGGTATAAAGGCTTACGACAAAACAAATCAAGATATTACATCTAAATTATTTGCAGCAAATGGTTTTATGTTGGTTGATGCTGATTATACTCCTAAAGATTTTGAAGATTGGAGTATTGACGATTGGCCAGAAAATTATCAAAGTTCGGCATATAATAATATTTTTGCTCCAGGAATAGCTTTTGCTCCACCTCATTCTATTTCAAAACCAACGAAAAGTACTAATGGAACAGCTATTTTTCCTGCACCACCACGTACTGGAATGCCATCTGGGGTTACAGGTAAAATTGTTGCTCAAAATATTGCCCATATTATAAAATCGGGAAAACATGAGTTTAAGCACACAGCCTCAATGGGAAGAATGGGTGCTGCATGTATTATATCTGCAGGCTATAGTATGACCCGAGGTTTAGGAGCAACAATGACAGTTTCACCAATTGTTCCTGATTGGGAAAAATATCCACAATGGGGACGAGATGTAAATGCAACTGTTGGCGAAATAGGACTTGCAGGACATTGGATTAAACTGTTTCTACATTATATGTTTATACACAAAGCAAAAGGATACCCTTTTTGGTGGTTGCTACCTGAATAAAATAATTAGAGTCTGTCTATAAGTAGTTTAAGCTCTTACTATATGAATAGTCACTAATTAGACTAAATTTTCTTATTAATGTTAAAAAAAACAAATGAAACACCCTTGATTAATTTAAAACAGGCAAGGGAATGATTACTGCAATTTTGCACAAATAAATACATAAAAAGTTAGCATGCGAGTGTCGCATCTAAGCTTTAACATAATTTATAAACAGATGAAAACAGTTGTACGAAATTATAAAGACGAATATTATCCGCCAATTCCAACAAAATCAACTAAATTTTGGAGAGTTTCCTTTATTTATCAATTTTATAAGTTTTTAAAATTAAACTTTAAAATTATGCGAATCGTTGTAAAAGGTCATTCGTAAAATTGAATGTAGATAAGAGTATATTAAGAAAGTCATCGGATGAATCTGTTTATTATAATTACAAAATCTATTAAGATTGAAATAAGTTAATAAAAAACACACCCGATGACAACGATGTCTCTTGTTTTACTAAACTTCATTATATCTGAAACAACTAACTTCGTGGTCGTTTACCATTCCTGTTGCTTGCATAAAAGCATAGCATATTGTAGATCCAACAAATTTAAAACCTCGCTTTTTTAAGTCTTTACTCATATTGTCGGACTCTATAGTTTTTGCTGGAATATCTTCTAATTTTTCAAATTTATTGGCTATTGACTTATAATTCACATAAGCCCAAATATATTTATCAAAAGTTCCAAATTCTTCAATAATTTTAATAAAAGCTTTTGCATTAGTAATTGCAGCATTTACTTTTAATTTATTTCGTATAATACCATCATTTGAAAGAAGCTCGTTAATTTTTTCTTCTCCATAATTAGCAATTTGGTGGTAGTCAAAATTATTAAAAGCATTTCTAAAATTATCTCGTTTCTTTAAAATTGTAAGCCAACTTAAGCCGGCTTGAAAACCTTCTAAAATTAGAAACTCAAACAATTGTCTGTCATTATGAACAGCAACGCCCCATTCATTATCATGATATTCAATATTATAAGAGTTGTCACCTGCCCATGTGCAACGTTTTATGTTTTTTTTCATACAAAATTGTTTTAAGTAATCATGCAAATTAATTGCATATTTACTTTTAGGTAAATTGCTGACAACGAGACGTATGCAGAAATGCGCAAGCAACATTAAATAGCACTTAGTGCTTATACCAATTATGAGTCAAAACACCCGATAAATTCGTTATTCCCGTGCATCGGGACAGGCTTTTTTCCGTTTTTCGTCACTTAAAATTATAACCATAGCTACGGCTATGCTTATAATTTAAGATTGTAAAACAAAAAAATATTTAGAATATATATCAGACGTTTTGATTCATAATTGGTATTACTTCTTTTTATGAGTATCAATTCCGTAATACATATATATAAGGTGTTCCATTGTATTAAAAATTTCTTTTGTAAAATCTTTAACTGCTTTTAAACTTCCTGGTAAAGTATATATTTGTGCTTTACCTATAAAACCAGCAACTCCCCTACTTAAAACAGCATTTGGAATTGTCATTCCATATTTTACTCTTATTAATTCCATAATTCCAGAAACTTCCATGGTTAAAAGTGGTTTTACAATATCCGGAGTAATATCTCTAGGTCCAACGCCAGTTCCTCCAGTAGTAAAAATAATATCTGCCTCTTCATTTTTAGCTTTGGTCAATTTTTCAATTAACATTTTTTCGTCATCTGGAATAACCGAATAGTCAATATCAAAAGACCAAGACTTATTATTAAAATATTCGGTAATTTGCTGTTTAATATATTCCCCACTTAAATCTTCATAAACTCCCTTACTCGCTCTATCACTCAAAGTAATTACAAATATTTTAAGTTTTAAATTGTTCTTTATATTTTCGAAATTATAATTTTTCATCTGCATTTTTTATAGTAAGTAAAACATTCTTTACAATATAACAATCTGATTAACAAAATTTAAAAAAAACTATTCATAAAAAAAAATCTAATTTTTAAACTAATTTTAATACATTTGTCTAAAATCTATTTAAGTTAAAAAAAGAACAAATATCATAAATAAAAAAGTATTTATTTGTTTTTTTATTTAAAATATGCAAGTTTAGTGTAATTTATTCTAACTATATGAAAAAAAAATTATTTCTAAGTTTGCTTTTTACAGTAATTATTTATACTGGGAAAGCACAAACCGACCAATTAATAGATGAGGCAGAAATGTACATTTATGATAATAATTTTGGCAAAGGCGCTGAAATTTATAAAAAATTATTAAAAGATGATACCGAAAACCCAGCATATAATTTCAGGTATGGCTATTGTTTGTTAAATACTAGAAAAGGAGTTTACTCTTCTATTCAATATCTTGAAAAAGCTGCTAGTATATATGTCGCAACGAAGCAAACAGAAGGTGTTTTTCTTGATTCATATTACACTTTAGGTAAGGCATATCATGAAAATTATATGTTTGAAGAAGCAATAACAGTATATACAAAATTAAAAACATACTCTGACAATGCTTTTTTTAATAAAACTGTTGAACATGAAATATATGTATCTAAAAATGCTTTAGAATTGTTTTTCAACCCCAAAGAATTAATAGTTGCAAAGTTAGGAGTAATAAATTCGCCATACTCAGATCATAGCCCCGTAATTTCGGGCGATGAATCAGTACTAATTTTCACATCAAAAAGAAAAGGAAGTACTGGAGGGCAAGTTACTATTGAAGGCGGTTTTTATGAAGATGTATATATTTATGACAAATCAAAAGGCTTTGATGCAAAACCTATAAATATCGGTTCTCCTATAAATACAATAAGCCATGAAGCAACTTGTGGTTTATCTGTTGACGGACAAGAAATGTTCTTGTACAGGTCTGTAAGTGAGAATGATGGAAACATATATTACAGCAAACTAGAAGGAGAAGAATGGACTGTTCCTGTAAAGTTAAGTAATAATATTAACTCAAAATCTCGTGAAACATCAGCAACTATTTCAGCCGATGGTAGCAAATTATATTTTAGTAGTAATAGAAAAGGAGGCATAGGAGGATATGACATTTATGTTTCTAACAAAAAATCTGATGGTACATGGAGTAAAGCAAAAAATGTTGGAAAACCAATAAATACGGAATTTGATGAAGACGGTCCATACATTCACTTAGATGGTAGCACCCTGTATTTCAGCTCAATGGGACACCCAGGCATGGGAGGATATGATGTTTTCTTTTCAAAAAAAGATGCAAATGGAAATTGGACTACACCCGAAAATTTAGGTTTTCCACTAAACACTGTGGATAACGATGTATATTATGTTCCCACAGCTGATGGTAACAGAGGTTATTACTCATCGCAAAAAGGCGGAATTTCTGACATATATATAGCACAACTATTTAATCAGGACGAAAAAAACCTTACTATGGTTTCAGGCTTTGTTGAAGATAGACAAAGAGTTTGTAGCGATACATTTAAAATTTCTAATTGTAAAATTTCTGGAGATACAATTACTACTCCTCAAAAAAGAATTTTATATTCAGACAAAATGTATTACAAAGCTGATAGTGTATTAATAACAAGTAGAGTAACTACTGAAAATGAAATTATTGTTATAGATAGTACATATAAAATACCCGAAAATGCTATTATTTATGTTATAAATGCCGATACCAAAATTTTAGAAAATACTTATTCGCCTAATTCATTAACAGGCAAATACATTTTTGTTTTAAACAAAAATAGAAATTACAAAATATATTACGAAGCAAATGGTTACCTATTTGACACAAAAGACATTGTTTATAAGGAACCTGGGAAATATAAAGATATATTTTACGAAGCACATGTAGATAGTATTATTAAAGGTAAAGTGAAAAAATCAAATAAATTTGGATTCGATACAGGGCTAACAACAATAAATAATTTCACATCACTTGAACTTGAAATTATAGCAATATTTCTTAAAAAGCATGAAGATTTATATATAAACTTCACTGGTTATGATTATTTATTCGATAAATCAAATAGAAACTTTTTTCCATTAGAATACGAATATGCCATTGAAAGAAAGAAAAAAGTTATAAAATACTTAGAGAATAAAGGTATAAATTCAAAACGGATTTATACTGATATGTTCCCCGCAAACATAAATGGTGATTCTATACAATATACTATTTTTGACGAGAATGCACTTAAAGCAGCTGAAATATTAAAAACAACAAGAGAACGAATATTTGTTAAAGCTTACGAAGAAGCAAATAAAACTGAAGAAGAAATATATGCTCAATACGGTTTTGATACATTAAATCAAGAAAAAATAATAATTGTTAAGGACATGATGTTTGATATAAACAAATCAGCATCTAGCAAATATGCAGAAAACCTTGACAGGTTAGCAAAATACTTAATAGACAATCCAGATGTTGTAATTGAAATAGGAGGTTACACCGATGAGCAAGGAATTAAAGAATATAATATGAAATTGGCTAAAAAAAGAGCCGAGTTTATAAAAAATCAACTAAAATTAAGGGGCGTTTCAAAAAAGCAAATGAAAACAAAAACTTATGGATACAAAAATCCGATTGCCAAAAACAAAACAGAAGATGGCGAGTTTTTGTGGGATGCTCTACCATATAATAGGCGTGTTGAAATAAAAATACTTAAAGAAAGTGATAAATCAACACTATTTGTAAAAAAAGTTAATGTACCAGAACAATTTAAGGTTGAAGAAAAATCAAATATATCAAGTAAAACATTTGCAATAAGTTTACTTATTTCAGATGAAAAAAAAGATGTAAATGATTTTTTAAATATTAAAGATATCCATGAAAAACATTATTCTGACGGAACTTATATGTATTTTGATGGCGAATTTCA
>JAOZLS010000475.1 GCA_029934705.1 Bacteroidales bacterium
GCAAAAACCTTTGGCTATATTGTTAAAATCCCCCTAGCCCCCTTTAAAAGGGGGAATTAAATAATTGTTTCGAATTTAATTGAAATGTTTTTCTATTTTTACTGAAGTCTTCGGTTTGCAGACATAGGAAATAGAATATTACGAAATGAGAAAAAACTCCTTGCCTGTCGCAGGTGTTTTCACCTGAGACCGATACAATAGCAACGAACTTTCAGGTGAAAACACCTGAAAGAGGCAGGAATATTCATACAATTTTAACTTGCAATTGTCTTTCTATCAGCAAAAACCTTTGGCTATATTGTTAAAATCCCCCTAGCCCCCTTTAAAAGGGGGAGTTACTATTTCTTTTACATTATTTTTTCGTAAATAGTTCTAATATTCAAATTATTTATTCTCGCTTCTTCTTTCTTTTATAATATTTACTATTGATATTCCATCAATAATAACATCTTGTAGTACCGATTTTCCTTTTTTAATTTTTACTATGGAATAGGTTACTGATGCAGTGTCTCTTATTGTTTCAAAATAAATATTTTCGGCTTCGTTTGCTTTGGATTCTTCCATGTAATATCTTTCAAAAGGATAATTAATAGTAATATATGTAGAGTCGCTTACTTGAACATGATATATTGTCGTTTTTATGTAGTCTTCGGTATTTTCTGGCTCTGTTTTAGTTATATTATTAATTTTTGCAAAGCCTTTTTGGTCATCTATAAAGCTTACAAATACTTCTTCTCCCTTTTTCCACTTTTCTTCAGATGTGAGGGTATAGCTATCTTCGGAGTAATTTAGAGTTATGTATTTCCCTCTAAATGGGTCGTTTGGGTCAATGGGAGCAGTTTTAAACCAAAATTCTGTTCCTGTGCTTAATGTTTTTTCACTTTCAAGTATCATATTTACCGCAAATAATATTTGGGCAAGTGCTACAACTATAAATATTATGAGTATTATTTTTTGCTTGTTCATCTGTTTATATTTTATTTAAAAGGTTATACGTGATACCTGCATACTATTTTTTTTGTCTTTTTTTAAGCATTTTATAATTTGTTATAAAAAAACCTATACCTACCGTTATAAACATTAATCCTCTAAAAATAAAGTTCAAGTCTGTGTCAAAAAAACGGCATGTTATAAGTGCTGTAATTAGAAGTAAACCATAATTTAGCAAACCTAGGTGGTCTTTTTTTGCTCCTTTTCGTATTGTTAAAACGCCTAGGGCAAATGCTAATATATTTATAAATATTACAGGTATTGTAGTTGAAATTCCTACTATAAAAAATATTATAAATAATAGATAGACATATTCATAAGGGCGGTCAATAGTTAATGGTTCTTTTTTTCGTTGATAAACTAATAGTATTGTTGCAAGTATTGTAATTATTGTAGCAGTTATAAATTCTGCTGATGTGAAAACATAATTAAAATTAGTTTTGTCATTTATATCTTCCCAAAACCAGTTAAAGCTCATTAATAGTAATAGAAATACTGTACCTAATGAACCAAGTATATGGTAGCCTTGGTTTATAAATTTCATACTTTTAAAAGATTTTAAATTTCCTATTAATAAATATAAAGCAAATAAGCTGAAGTATGCTATGTACATTAGTTCTTCATTATTATTGGCAATTGTACCTAGTGTTATTATAAGAGTGCCTGGAATTAGCCAATTATGAAATGTCATAAAATTACTTGTTGGTTTATTTTTATATAGCATGTAATAGTAGGGTAAAATTGCAATTAAAAGTAACCAATATGTTATTGATTCTTCGGTATTATGAAATCCGTAACCTGTTTCTACAGCATAAGTTGTAATTCCTATTAGGTATAATAAAGAGGTTGCCGATGATTTTAATAAATATATAATTGGCAATATAAGTAGCATCCATAAAAGTATGAATGAGCTTAATTCGCCAGGCATATTGTATATTTGGCTTATTAGAGAAATTGCTGCACCTACTGTAAAAAATAGAAAAATCGATGAACTTTCTGTCCAAGCTGTACTTTTGTATTTTTTTAGTATTACATAAGCTGCAATTATTTGTCCAATAATCATTGGAGCTAGCGCAAATGTTGTTTTTATTTGTCGTGATAGGTTATCCCAGTTGTGTGCAATTATTAATATAATTCCTAAGCCAACAAGTATTGCTCCTAAAATACCAAATATAATAAAAAGCTTATTGTATGAAAAGCTTTTTTTACTATCGTAGAAATCAGTAATTTTATCAGCTGTTTCTTGGCTAATAATATTTGCGTTGGTTAATTCTTCTAGTTCTTTTAAAATACTCATAGTTAATTATTGAATGGTTCAATTATACAATTATACAATTATTTAATGGTTTAACTGTACAATGGTTCAATTAATTAATGGTTTAATTGTGTAATTATAGCCTAGTTTAAAAAGGTGCAAAGCAACTAATACTGCAAAATATTAGAATTTAGAAAGCTTATTATCAATCAATTAAAAAAGTTGCTATGCACCTCTATTATTAGTTTGATACCTTTTTGAGTGGACTTATTTATAAAATTATTTTATCGTATTAATCTAACATAATGACCTACATTTTTGAGGGAATGATATATTCCTACACTTTTTCGGTCAAAAAATAGTCCCAAGTGCCACGCAAATTGCTTTTTATCTTCGGTTGAAGTCCAAAAATCAACAATTCTGCCTTCGTCTTTTGATTCTCCTCTTTGATTACGAAAACCACCTAAAATTGCATCAAATTCTGAATTTCCTCCTTTAATAAGGTTGTTGTAAGCATTTTTTTCTCCTCCTGTTTCTCTTATTAATGTTTCAAATTCTGCTTTAGTCGGAATTCGCCAACCTACTGGTATCGCTTTTTGTGCTGTTTCCCAATCGTATAAATATCCGTATTTTGAAATATTTATACTGTAATTGTCATAAGCCCAATAGTTGCCGTCTTTAACTTTATGTGCAAGATTTTTTGCCATCCAAATTTGCCG
>JAOZLS010000141.1:0-2490 GCA_029934705.1 Bacteroidales bacterium
ATTGATCAAGGTAACCATCGGAAAATAAATATAGTGCATCTCCTTTTCTAATAGTAAATGAATTATTTGTAAACGGAATATCTTTTTTGCGAGACAAGCCAATATGCATTCTATCTCCTTTAATTTCAAGCAATTCGCCTTCAGAAATAACTATTATTGGATTATTTGCTCCAGCAAATTCTACTTTCATGTTTTCTTTATCAATTATTATTAATGTGATATCCATTCCATCACTTGCATTATAGCCTTCAGATATATCTAAAGAAGATATAACTTTAATTCTTAAATCGTCGAGTATTTCTGCTGCTGAAAATTCTACTCCCGATAGTTCTGCTAAATTTACAATATCATTTAATGATGAGATCCCAAGCATGCTTAAAAAACCTCCTGGCACGCCATGTCCTGTACAATCGGCTGCTACAATGTATAATTTATTTTTCGATTCTTTAAACCAATAAAAATCGCCACTAACAATATCTCGAGGTTTATAATAAATAAAATATTCTGATATGTATTTTTGTAAAATATCTGGTTTTGAAAGCATTGCTGTTTGAATTTTACTTGCATAGTTAATACTGTCTGTAATTTCAGTATTTTGCTTAGATATTTTACCATTAATGTAGAGTATTTCTTCATTCTGTGCCATAATTTCTTCATTTTGAAGCTTTATTTGGGCTGTTCTAATTTCTACAATACTTTCTAGTTCTTCTTTTTGTCGTTGAATTTTCCTTTGTTTACGTTTATTTAATATTGATAAAAATACTGCTAATAATATTGCAAAAACAAAAAATGCTCCGCCCACAAAGTAAATACTATCCCAAAATGGTGGTTTTATATAAATATTAATAAGCTCTACATTAGTTCTTTCGCCTAAACTGTTTTCTGCAAAAACTCTTATTGTATGTTCTCTATATTTTAGTTGTGTAATATTAATTTCAGACTCTTTATTATTAATAAATTCTCCTAAATTTTCTTCATCAACACTAAAATAATAGTTTATTCCATCTTTTTTAATAAAATGTGGAGCCGATAACTTTATTTTTATGTTGCTATCGTCAAAATTCAAATTTATAAGTTTAGAAAAATCTATTTTTGTTTTTTTACTGTTTTCAACATAATCAATTTGTAATTTATATAGATGTTTAGGCTCTACTTTATCTTCTATTTTATAAAGTTTATTATCTTCAGTTATTATCCAAACATTTTTTTTATCATCAAAAATAAGTTTATCAAAATTTTTAAATAAACTCAAATATTTACGATTCTCGTTTTTCTCTTTTATATTATATGTATATTCTATTTTCCCTCTTTTTGTTATTAAAAGACTATTTTTATTAGGAAAGAAAATATATGAACTATACGTATTTTTACTACTTAAATCGGCATCTATTTGTATTTCTTGGTTTTTATATTCATATATATTTTCGCCAGTAATAAATAGCATTCTACCGTTAACATATTTTACCAAAACTTTTTCAGAAAAATCTAATTTAATATCGAATGACTTTTCATGAGTATAGTTTTTGTTTTTATCTATTTTTAATTGAATTACTTTATTTATTGCACCACACCATAGCGTATTTTTATCATAAGTAATATTAAATATTTCGTTATCCTCTATTTCTGGTATTTTAATATTTGTTAATATTAGTTCTTCATCTATTTTAGCTCTTTTCTTCTCAGAAATTGCAATTTTATATAATCCCAAATTAGTAGCTACAACAAATGTACTATCAACCTTTGCTAAATCATTAATATATGCATCAGCAATAAGTTGTGTTGACTCATCATTTTTTAAATAATATAAGCCTACATTTGATGCAACTAATAAACCGCCATTAAATTCCATCATTTTTTGGCATTTAGCATTAATATTCGCCACTTTTTTATACGAGAATTTTATCGATTGTAGCTCATAAGTTTTCTTAACATAGCTGGTCTTTTTTTTACTTGTAGTATTTTGAACTTTCTTTATCTTTTTTCTGAAAAATTTAGAAAAAGCACTTGAATTTGTATTTTCAGCAACTTGTTTGCTTCTTACTTTAACTATTTTTTCAATTTCTTTATAATCTTTTATTTGCGATAAATAAAAAACACCTTTTCCTGTTGAAACATATAAAGTATTATTATACTCTATAAGGTTATTTATTTTCCCATTTAAACCAGGATAGTTCCCATAATTTTTTAATGAAATATCCAAAGCAATTCTACTTGCTCCCGATTCATGTGTTAGCCATAATGCTCCTTCATTATCAATTGCTGCCGAGTATATTTCGTCTTGGGGCAAGCCTGTTCGGTAATTAATAGTCGATGTAGTTTTTCTCTTTTCTTTGTTAATAACCAACGCTCCACCGTTAAGTGTATATAACACGAACTCTTTTTCATTTAATCCTAAGCCTCCAACAATTACGCTTTCATCAATATATTCTTGAGTTAATATTTTATATCTATAAAATCCTGCTCCATCAAATAAATATAGTTTATTATCGG
>JAOZLS010000141.1:2500-9667 GCA_029934705.1 Bacteroidales bacterium
TTATCGGCGTTTCCTATAATAATTTGATTTCCACAAGAAGCGGTAAACAATAATTTACTTGTTGAAATAGATTTATAATTGGTAATAGCTTTTGCTTTCTTTGAAATCAGGTCAAAAGGTTTTTGATCTGCAGTAATTACATATAATCTATCTCTATTTTTAATAACCCCTTGTATTGAGGATGTTTCACTTTCAAATTCTTTCACCACATCAGTAAAATCATCAAGAGCTACACTATAAATATATTTTTCGCCAACAAACCATGCTTTATTTGCAAAAAAAGTAATATCATCGAAACTTTCATTAAGCAGGCTATCTCTAAATATTTCAGTTAAACTATATACGCCTGTTCCTTTAGTTTCAACTACACTAAATCCATTTAAGTTGCCTGCAAAAATCTGTTGTGTTACAGTATCTTTTTTAAGAGCTGTAATTGCACGTCTAAAAAAATATTCTTTTTCTTCGTTTCCATTAAAAACAAGGATTCCTCTTTCATTTGAAAAAATCATATTTCCTGAGCTGTCTTGAACAACAAACCTGTTACTCAAAAAATGGCGATTTTCAAAAGAAAAATTTGTCATAAAAGGTTGCCCTTCTGGCATTTTCTTTATTTGAGAGTCGGATGTATCTTGTTTTATTTTTTCTTTTATTGCAAGAGTTCGTTGTGAGTTTGCAGTAAAAGTATTTTTACCAAACATTGCAAAAACAACAATTGATAAAAAAGAGACGTATATAAATAAATTTCGCATAAAAAGGAGTATAAATTACTTATTCATTAATAATGATTCTAATTTTAATATAAATTTATTGTCGAAAACTTTTTGAGCTTTCTTGCTTGGCTCATTCAAATCGAAACTTAAAATACTAATTTTATCACTACTATTAAATATAAAATCATTATTTGAATCGGAATAAGCTCTAATATAAATTTTACTTTCTGTTTTATCTGGTGTAATATCAATTAACGAAAGATTTTCTGGTAGTACTTTTATAAAATCTCGACCATTAATTCCTGATACATACAAGCTTATAGGATCTTGCGAATCTATTTCACCATCTCTATTAAAATCTGTGTCATAAATATTATAAAATATAAAATCTTTCTGTAATTTTTCATAAAAATGCCTGAAAATATTAAAATCTTGAATATTTAAAGCAGAATCATTTAAAAGATGATAATTATTTTTTATTTTATCGTAAAAAATAATGTTATTATATTGCCCAAAATGCTGATAATACTCACCTGATGACTCTAAGCTATAAGATTTTCTTTTATAGTTACTTGTGCTACAAATGGGGAAAATGATATAATTTGTACTATCAATTATTATTGGTTTATTAATATCAATTATTACTTTTTCATCATTTCCTGTTTCGCCTTTTAAAACAGTATCAAACTTTTGTTCTATAATATTATTGCAAGAAAAAGAAAATA
Organism: Bacteroidales bacterium; assembly: GCA_029934705.1. Lineage (GTDB taxonomy): Bacteria > Bacteroidota > Bacteroidia > Bacteroidales > JAADGE01 > DZBS01. The sequence goes on from JAOZLS010000141.1 coordinate 3,936, forward strand.
TTAAGATGAATGACAGAATAAATAACCGCATAATTATATTTTAAAGGTATAATGAACTCTTATAAATTAGCAAATTTTATACCGAAAAAGTGTTTTTTTTTAATAAACTTGATAATAAGCAAGCCTCTTATTTAAAATAATTATAAATAATTTAATATATTTGCAAATTAATTAGATATTTTAACATTTTAATGAATATAATAAATAAAATATTATCCAAAATAGCAATTTTACCAATTCAATTTTATAGGTATGTTATTTCGCCTTACACCCCATCATCGTGCAGGCATATTCCTACATGCTCGCAATATGCGATAGAAGCTTTGCAAGTACATGGTATATTTAAGGGGAGCATATTAGGAATAAAGCGTTTATCCAAATGTCACCCTTGGGGAACAGAGGGTTTTGACCCTGTACCTCCTAAGTTTGACCATAAAAAAATTGATGTTAAAAAATTGAAAATTAAGAAGTAGGATGTCTAATAAAATTAGAAATATTATACTAATATTATCAATTCTAATATTTGCAATTATATATCCTTACACTAAAGAGATAGATAGATTTAGAGCAAGTAATATTGCATGGAAAACCTTACAAGAAAAAGAAAATATTAGTGAATTTAATGCTAAAAGCTTTGTTTTTGTAAAAACGCATAAAATTTCGAATAAAATAAAAAACCTAGAAGGAACAGAAATTATTATTGATGGTTTTTTTAATAAAGAAGATGAACACGACAACAATATAATTTATATAAGTGAAACGGTTACAGATGTTTGTTTTATGTGTACACATGATGAACATTATAATGCAATTATTTTAGACTGTGCTGATACAATTACTGTTTTCGATAAAATAAAAAAAGACGCATATATTAAAGTTAGTGGTATTTTTAAAATTAATACCGAAAAAAACTCACATATTATATATTATTTAGAAAACCCAAAACTTATTAATTAGCAAATGGAAATACTAGGAATACTCAAACAAACTTTTTCAATAATAATATTTGTTATCGTTATGATGCTTGTTATTGAATACATTACATTAAAAACAAAGCATAAAAACTTTAATACAACTAAAAATGCATGGCTAAAAATAATTATGGCTGCTATGCTTGGTGCAATACCAGGCTGTTTAGGGGCATTTGCCGTTGTTTCAATGTATGTACATAAATCTATTGGATTAGCGGCATTAGTTGCTGCACTTATTGCTACATCTGGCGACGAAACTTTTATAATGTTTTCGTCAATACCCAAAGAGGCAGCATTTATAACAATTTTTATATTTGTAATTGCAATTTTGGCAGGCTTTATTATAAAGGCTTTAAATCTTGATAAAAACTATTCTGGAAAAAAAATGCACATAGACTTGCATAAAGAAGACACCAACTGTGTATGCTTTCAGCCTACAACAATACTATCGCAACTACGAAATATTATTTGGGAAAGAGCCATAATAATTCTTGCAGGAGTAGTATTTTCGGCAGTTCTTATTTTATCAAGTGTTCATGCTCATGGTCATGCACACGATGCAGGAGGCTCGAGTTGGGGTTGGGAAAAAATCACATTTCTAATAGTAACAGCGGTTGGCTTAATAATATCTGTTACAGTACCGGATCATTTTGTTAAAAAACATATATGGAACCATATTATAAAAAAACATTTTATAAAGCTTTTTTTATGGACTTTTGGTGCTTTTGTAGTTTTACACGTACTAAACAACTATATAGATGTTGAAAGTTGGATAAAAACTAACATCTATATAATAATGATAATTGCTGTACTTATAGGAATGATACCAGAATCAGGACCACATATTATATTTATTACATTATTTATGACAGGCGTAATTCCAATAAGTGTTTTGATTGCAAACTCTATTGTACAAGACGGACACGGAGCTATTCCATTACTTGCCGAATCGCAAAAAAGCTTTTTAATAGCGAAGGGAATTAACCTAATTGTAGGACTAGCTGTTGGCTACTCAATGCTTTTACTAGGATTTTAACTTAAAACATTAGGCTTTTAATTTTTTTTTTCTAAATTTGCTATGTCAAACATAGTTTACAATACTAAATTTTTACTTATGAAACGTTATCTTATAATATTACTTATCCCTTTTATTTTTGCTTGTGGCGAAACTGAAGAAGAAAAACTTTTAAAGGAAAGAGTGGATAGCTTAACAGCAGTTACAGGGGCAGACAGCCAAACGATTAATGAATATCTTAAAGCTTTTAACGAAATTCAAGCTAATTTAGATGAAATTAAAGAGAAAGAAAGAATTATTTCAACAAGAGCTAGTGGTGATATTGAACTAGAAGGTTCTGACCTTGAAAGCATTAACACCGACATTAATTCTATTTACGAATTAATGACCGAAAATAAAAAAAAGCTTGCTTATCTTAGAAATAAGATAAAAAAATCTAATAGTAAAGTAGGTGAGTTCAAAAAAACAATTGAAAGATATACAATTGAAATGAATAAAAAAGACCTCGATATCAACGAGTTAAAAGCAACTCTTGAACAAAAAAATATTCATATTGCAGAACTCGAAGGAAACTTAAACCAGCTTAATGAGAATTATGAAACACTTCAAACTATAAGTGAGAATCAAGACCAAGTTATTTCGGAGCAAGATGAAGCTTTAAATACAGCTTATTATGTAATTGGAACTAAGGCGGAATTAAAAGAAAAAGGTATTATAACTAAAGAAGGTGGGTTTATTGGTTTAGGCGGAATAAAAAAAATCAATGAATCGTCTAGCTCTTTTATTAAAATTGATATTAGAAATATTACTGAACTCGCATTAAATGATGCAAGTAAAGTATTACTTCTAACAAATCATCCTGATGGATCGTTCTCTTATGAGCAAGATGATAAAGATAATTACAAAAAAATTAAAATAAATGACATTACTAAATTCTGGAAAATATCAAAATACTTAGTTGTTATTATTAAATAACATTTATCATTATTGATAAACCCAGTATTATAGCTAAAAAGAGTGTGAGATTTTAATCTTACACTCTTTTTTAGTATTAAAAAACAAATTACAATCTACATCCAATGGATATATTTATCAACAAGCTTTTTAATTTCTTCACTTTTACCAAATAGCTCTTCGCTCATATTTTGATCATTATAATCTTTTAACTGCTTAACTATTTCATTAATTGCCCCTTCAGGGAAAACACCTTTTTGTTCATAAAACTTACGAGCTTTATCTAACTCTATAGCAGACTCATTGCAAGTTCTAGGCAAAGCCTCAAGTTTATTAAAAACATCAACATTTTCATCATCAAAAATATTTACATTTACATATAACTCTTCAGCAGTTTTTAAAGAATCATCGTCTAAGATTCCATCTTTAGCAGCTAAAATCATTCCTGCAATAAGAAGATATAAATTAGCCGAACCATCTGGCACTCTAAGTTCAGCAGTTTGCTTACCTTCAATATACGGAACTTCGCCTCGCTCTTGAGGATTTGCATCTTTTATCATATTTGTTTTTGCAATCCACCCCAACGGAACTCTTACAAGAACAGACCGATTACTATCTCCCCAACAAATCATAGTTGGAGCTTCTTGATGCGGTACTAATCTAAGATAAGATAAAGGAACTGTATTACCAAAAGCTGTTAATGATTTAGATTTACCCAAGATTCCAACAATAGCCTTTCTTGCAACATCCGAAAGTCTATCATCATCAACCATTACGTTTACATCATTTTTATCAATTTGAAAATGAATATGCATTCCGCTACCTGCCTTACCTACAGTGATTTTAGGTGCAAAGCTAATCATTACACCATATTTATTTCCTAGCATACGAAGTATCCATTTTGCAATAATCAACTGCTCAACGGCATTTTCAGGATCAACAGGCATAAATTCTATTTCCTGCTGTTCGTACATTAATTCTCCATCTTTAAAATTACCAACCTCCGAGTGTCCATATTTTATTTTTCCTCCACATTGTGCAATAAGCTGCATTGCTTCTATTCTTAAATCTTCGTAATTTGTGAATGGCAAGGCAGAATGATAACCTTTTTGATCAAGTGCTGGATATAAATCATCGTTTTTCCCAATAATATAATATTCCAATTCTCCCATTGCTTTAAAAGAAAAACCAGTTTCCTCTTTAAACAGATTATGCGCTTTTTTTAATATATGCTCAGGAGCACTTTCAAGAGGTTTTCCGTCTTTTGTATAAAAAGAACAAAGAATATCTAAAGTGGGCTTTTTAGTAAACGGATTTACAAAAGCTGTATTAAATCTAGGAATAACATACAAATCGCTAGAATCGGCATGAATATATGAGAATAAGCTTGAACCGTCAACTCTTTCTCCTGTTGAGAGTATTGATTCTAAATAGTTTTTACCCGTTATAACAAAATTTAATATTTTAAGTTTACCGTCTTCTCCAACATATCTGAAATTTAACATTTCAATATCTTTATCATCAATAAATTTAATAATATCATATTTCGTAAATTCTGATGCAGGCTTTTTAAGATGCTTTACTAATAAGTTTGGATTCATTAATATTTCAAGTTCTCTCATAATTATATTTATTTTTTGAATTTATGATTTGAAAAGATAAAGTTAAATATTTTTTTTAGATGTTATGCTAAAATCATCTTCATTTAGGTAGAAAATATAAAAGAAAACAATGCTGACTTACAATTTAAAATCAAAAACATTAAAATAGCCTTTGTATTAGTATAAATTGACACTACATTGTCCTGCGGACAAATGCAGGTCAGTCGTGTAAATATATCAAAACATTATTAATAAATTGAATAAATTATTGATGTTACAACATTTACTAGCATAACTTGTCTCATTTTTTTCGGGAAGTCTGTAAAAATAGAATGACTAATGTTGAAACATCAGTCTAACTTTTTCTTTTTTTATTTTGACAACTCCGCTAAGCGTAGTTTTCAACTACGCTTTTTCTTTCCAGCAGTTTGCAACTGCTTATGCGTAGCATTTCTAAATAAACTCATACAATATTAATCTTTTATTAGCAATTTATAAAACATTTTGCTTGTTTATTTTCATTTTGGCAAAACTGAAACAACTTACATTTTGTAAATACAAGTATTGCTAACGCAATGATAGTTACAAACTGGGGTGTTAAATCATGCCCCCGTTCGGCTCAGGCTGTGCCTGAGTCGTTCTATGTATCAGCTCACGGTCTTCCATAAAAAATCAATTTTAATAATATAAACCTTCAGCCTCCAATATTTTGTATCTTGTTGACAAATGTTTTTTTCGTAAATATATCAAAATATTATTAATAAATTGAATTATTTATTAATGTAACATCAGTTACAGGCAAAAGCCTGTAAAAATAAAACGACTTAGGCAAAAGCCTAAGCCGAACATTTTCGTTTTTTAATTTAACAGCTTCAGCCGAACTGAGAATGACTAATGTTGAAACATCAGTCTAACTTTTTCTTTTTTTATTTTGACAACCCCTAGCTGGGCGAAGTTTTCAACTTCGACCTTTTTCACCAGCAGTTTGCAACTGCTTATGCGTAGCATTTAAAACAAACTCATACAATAATAATCTTTTATTAGCTATTTCTAAAACATTTTGCTTGTTTATTTTCATTTTGGCATAACAAAAACAACTTACATTTTGTAAACATAAATATTGCTTACGCAATGATAGTCAAAGACTACCAAAATAAAAAAGCGAAGTTGAAAACTTCGCTTAGCTTCCCC
>JAOZLS010000142.1 GCA_029934705.1 Bacteroidales bacterium
GATAAATTTCTAATGTCTTTTATCTAAAATATTTAATCTTACATGATTAAAATAAACATATTGCTGAATTTCTATTCTATTTTATAAACCCTGAAAACCTTAAATAACAACCCATGACTTTAGTCGTGGGATAATTACAATTAATAAGCAAAAAACCGTTTTAACGGTTTAAAAATACGTCATTTATCCCATTACTAGGAATTTACTTACACTTATTTCGTCATACTGAACTTTATTCAGTATGTACCGCACTCTCTGATAGTAATTGTTATGCAATCCGAGAAGACATGGTTTCCAAATCAAGTTTGGAAAGACGCATTAACAAGAAGACAGTAATCTTCTGATTATCAGTTAATATAGGAAAATTAACGAAGACCAAAAATAATACTAATATTAAATATTACTATCAACAATTTCCTTGAAAAGAACCATAATATAACACGTTAAAACAGTTCTTCTCATTTTTTGTCAACATATATCATAGTCGGAGTGCGACTTTCTTAATTTATTGTTTACATGCAAGTTAACTTTTCTGCAAGTTTCAATTATCAGTCGCACCCCGACTTTATAAAACAGGACTAATTTATAACTGTTAATAACTTTTTTATAAGAAAGAGTGTCATAAGGTTTTATAATATCAATTAATTGTTTAATTTTGAGTATATTAATAAAAAAAAGATAATAAAAATGAATCCATTTGTATATAATAGTCCTGTAAGAGGAAAAGATTTTTTTAATAGAGAAGCTCCTGTAACTAAAATTTTGAAAGAAACAGTTAGAGGCAAATCCCAAGGAAGCATCTGGATTACAGGCGAAAGGCAAATAGGAAAAACATCGTTACTAAAACATATTCAGAGTTTAAATGATACATTTGAAGATAAAGTAAAACCTTATGGCACTGACAAAAGCCTAGACGTAGCATTTATTTTTGGAAATGTACAAGGCTGCGAAAACGAAGATGAATTTTACAATACTCTTTGGCAAGGCTTAAAAGATTATTTCGATTTTAAATTACGAAAAACAAACAACGGCTATCAAAATTTTATAAATGCAATGACGGAGGTTTACATAAAACGTAAGCACTATATTGTATTTTTAATTGATGAGTTTGACGCTTTTATAGAAACTATGTCGTATAAAGATGCACAAGTTGCTACTAATTTTTTAGCAAAATTAAGCTCATTACTACAAGAAGTTGACGAAATAGATGAAGGAACAAAAACTTTTAGCTGTGTTTTTACTGCAAATCACGATATTAAAGAGCTACTAAATCAAAATCACATTGATAATAGAGGCTCGGGTTTAATAGTTGAAGCTCTTAATCTTAAATGGTTTACAAAATCGCAAGTTAGAGGACTTGCCGATTTATACATGAGAGACGACGACTTTAAATTTACAAACAAAGAAATTGATTTGTGCTATAAATCTACACAAGGATACCCATATTTTACTCAAAAAATGTTATCTTTGATGTATGATGCACGCAAAATAATAACTGACGACAAACAATTTAGAAATACCGTTAAAAATGAGTTTGGCGAAATGTTTAAAGATACAATTGAAGATTGGGGTGGCGATAAAATGCCAATAAGAACCCTAAAAAAGCTCATGGAAATGGTTAAAAAGATGGATTTAGGCAGAAGTTTCACCGCTGTTGTAATGAAATCTTTAGAAATATATTTGAGAACCAAGTTAATGCCTTAAAATGAAACGAGAATACGATGAAAACCCTTTTATTGCTGGTCAGCCAGCACGTGGAAATGACTTTTTTGGAAGAGAAGAAGCCTTAAATCGTATTGAAAACTTTATAAGTAACGACAAAGAAACTTCTTTTTTTATACAAGGACAAAGGCGAAGTGGAAAAACATCTTTCCTAAAAAGAACACAGGATAAATTTAAGTCTGGCGAAACCTTAATTTTGTATTTTAATTTACAAGATAAAATTTCGGGTTCAATTCAAAACTTCTTTCATAATATCCAAGATCGAATAATAAAATATTCTGATAATCATAAACTACAAAAGCAGGAAGAATTTACTGATTTTTTATCAACATTAAAAACCGAATCGACCAGAAAAATAGTTGTAATGCTAGACGAATTTGATGTAATGTGCGAAAGCTCAGACAACGAATCGTTTATAAAATACATAGTTGAAATAATAAATTTCATAAAAAAAGAAACAATACCTTTTAAAATAATAATTGCGACTGGCAGAAATTATGAAACAGAAACAAGTAAGAACTGCCAAATTATTGAAAACCTAAGCAATAAAATAACTCTTCGTCCTTTTGAAGAACAAACAGTTGATAAATTATTAAATATTTCTGAAAGTCTTCCGTTTAATGTTAATGCAAAGCAAACATTAAATAACATAACCGCTGGAAATCCTTTTTTTACACAAGCCCTAGCCTACTCGGTATATGACTATGCACAAAACCATAATGCAGAAAACATAACACCCAAAATGGTGAAAAAGCGAGTAAAATCTGCTGTAAAAAGTTTTAGCTATGGTGTTGCTGTTATTTGGAATCACTTAAATTATACCGATAAAATAACTCTTTATGCTGCGGCATTTATAGTTGAGCAAGAAAAAAAGATAAATTTACTATCGGTAAATGAATTTTTACAAGACTTAGATATAACAATCTCAAAAGCTAATATAGAAGATTCATTTAAACGACTTGAGAACAATTCTTTTTTAAAATACGACCAAGAAAATATGTTTTCTTTTGTAATTGAATTTTTCAGAAAATGGATTACTCTCGAAGTAAGCAAAATTGAAATTCAACAATGTTTTAAGCAGATTTAATTAAACTTTTCCAAAGTTCTCTAAATAAAAACACTGACAATAAAAAGTTTGTACCAAAAAATCCCCCTTCACCATTAAACTAAAAGTAATACCAATTATGATTCAAAACACCCGACATATATTCTAAATGTTTTTTTGTTTTACAATCTTAAAATTCGGGAACGATAGTTTTCGACCTAACAGAAAAAGATAACGAATTTATCGGATGTTTTGACTCATAATTGGTATAAAGCACCAACGGTGCGAAAATCATTAGCCTAGCAAGAATGGCTAGGACGCAATGCGTTTTATTTATTTTAAGCACCAAAGGTGTGAAATCTAGACAATTATAAATAAACTAACTTTGTTTCGCACCGTTGGTGCTTAGTTAAACGGCTATGCCAATTGCTCTCTTTAAAAACGGGGTATTTATAATTTGCAAAATTACAAACGATGGCAAAATATTACACAAACGCTGACAGGTGCAAGCACGCTGTCAGGTTTTTATAGTATTTTAATAAATTACATTTCGGCATCATCTTTACCAGGTTTATCTACATTTTTATTGTAAAAATCGGTAACTTTTGTACTTAAATCATTTAAAAAGCCTTTTGTCTTTTCTGTTATCTCTTTAAATTTCTCATCAACTTCAGTAGCAAAAGTTTCATCCACAAAATTTTCTGAAAATTCTTTTTCTGCTTCATCCCAATTTTCATTCTCAGTTTGTTTTAGCATTTCTAAAGCCGCGGCAAATTCTTCTTTCTTCTTTTTTAAGTTAGATATATAATTATCAAGTTCTTGCTTCTTTTTCAAAGTTTTTAATTCTTCCTTGTCAATTTTATTTTCTAAATCTCTTAATTTCAATTCCTTTTCTTTAATAAAAAATTCTTTGTTATCCATTTTATCATTTTTTAGTTAATTAATCAAATATATTAAAGCTATTTCTATACAATACTTTGTAAACTTTGCCAAAGTTTGATTTAGAAACAATCAATGTTAGTCGTAAACATTAAATATAATAAATAGGAACTTTGGCAAAGTTCTTATTTCTGTGTTCGATATTGCGAATTCTAATTTTTCGATGTCGAACAAATATTTCTATAAATATTCTATTTCCCAGTAGGGTGATTTATTTAATTATTGAAATACCATAATATAGGCTATACTTTTGTAAAAAAACCGTAGTCTGAACGGAGTCTAAGGCGGATTTGCGTTAAGCTAAGACTGTACAATCAGCAAGCCCGACTTTGACTACGCTCAGTCTCCAGTCCTTTTTGTACTATCACACTATTAGAGGATAGAACTATATTCTATTTCTTAATAATTTTAAATTCCACTCTTCTATTTTGTTTTCGTCCTGCTTCGGTATTATTACTAACTTTTGGTTTTGTTCCGCCAAAGGCTTTTGTTAAAATACGATTTTGGGCAATTCCTTTATTTACAAGATATGCTTTTACCGATCTTGCTCTTCGTGCCGACAGATCCATTAATTGTTTTTCGTAACCTGCTGTATATTCTGTATGTCCGTGTAACTCAATTTGCATTTGCGGATTTTCTTTCATAAGTTTTGCTAAACGATTAAGTTCACGATGCGATTCTGGTATAAGAATTGCTTTTGTTGCATAAAACAGTACATTCTTCAATAAAATAGGTTTATCTTCTTCCAACGGAATCATATAAAGATTTTTTTTAAGCTCTTTATATTCCGAAATATTTCTTAAATCGAAGGATTCACTTACTGCAAAAAAGTTTTTTTTCTGAGCAGTAACTTCATATTTTATTCCATAAGGTAAAATGATTTTATACGCTCCTGTTACGGGGTTAGAATCTGCATAACCCTCAACTTTACCAGTTTTTGAGTTTATATAAGTAATTTTTGTTCCAATTGGTCGTTTAGTTTTCTTATTTATTACTTTTCCTTCAATAAGAACAACAGGATCGGGTTTTTCTTCATCTCTAAGTTTAATTGTATAAATATCTTCGTTTCCAAAAGAGCCTTTTGTTGAAACTAAATATGCATAGTCGCCTTTTGCTGCAACAGTATAGTAAACATCCCAGTCGGAAGTATTTATTTTAGTTCCTAAATTTTGAGGTTCACTCCATTTTGTCCAGGAATCATCAAGCCTTTTCGACATAAAAATATCGGCACTTCCATAACCAGGTTCAGTATATGAATAAAAATATAGTGTTTTATTATCGGGTGCTATATATGGTGTACCTTCTTCGTTAGAGCTGTTTAATACTGGTCCCATATTCAATGGTTTAGAGTAAGAACCATCTAGTTGTAAAAAACTAACATACATATCTTTTTCGCCGTAACCTTCGTTTCGTTCAACCGACATAATAAGTACTTTACGGTTTGCCGTAGGGCAAAAACTTTCGTACCTGTTATTATTTATATAATTATTAATATTAACCTTCTTTGGCACACTCCAACCCGATGCAGTTCTGTGTGAAACAGATATACCTCCGTCACTTTTAAAAGAACCGTCGCTATTATAAAGATTTTCAACTAAAAGAGTGTTATTATCTGCTGTAACAGAAATAACAACATTATCATCAGAATTATTCAAAGGTTTTCCAATATTTTTAAGTCTGGACCAAGTGCCATTAGACTGTAACGTAGAGTACCAAATATCATATTTAGATTTGTCTCCTGTATTTTGAGGATGATATGCACGTGCAACATATAAGGTTTTTCCATCGGGAGCAATAACGGGTGCTATTTCGGAATATGGCGAATTAATATTAAGTCCCATATTCTTTTTGCTATATTTTGAAACTTGATTTGAAACTAAATTGATTTCTTTTTTTTCCTCACTTTGAGCAAATATATTTGAGAAAGTTATAAGTAAAATTATTATTCCTGTTAAATATCTTTTCATTTTTTTATATGTTATGTTAAAGGTTTAATTTAATCGGCTCAATTTGGAAATTGTGTTAAAATCTTGAAATTATCGGATTACCATAAAGTAGTTGCAGGTGAAAACACCTACAACAGTCAGATTGCCTCAGTCAGGTGTTTTCACCTGACTGCTAATTCACAGTTTGCGTATATTAATTATTTAATGAAATATTTTTCAACACAATTTCCAAATTGAGCCGATTTAATTATCTTTTTAGCTGAACTCTCGTAAATATATCACATACATAAAACAAAAACAAGCAAAAATTATAATTAAATAGATTTATTTGATGAAAAGAAACAAATATTTCATAAAAACGACGTACCTTACTTAGGTTTTTTATATTTTTGTAGATTATAGTAAAATTTGAAATATTAATTATAGTACATTCAAAATTTTAACAAGGGATGTATTTGTAAACATTATTAAATATATATACAATGAAAATTAAAGCAATTAAAGCAACAGAAGTGTTGGATTCAAGAGGAAACCCAACATTAGAAGCAGAAATCACATTAGAAAACGGTATTAAAGGAAGAGCAATTGTTCCATCGGGAGCATCTACAGGCGAAAAAGAAGCAGTAGAATTACGTGATGGCGACAAAAAAAGATATAATGGCAAAGGCGTTTTAAAAGCAGTTGAAAATGTTAACAAATTTATTACTCCAGCATTAATCGGTTTAGACATTACCAACCAACGATTAATTGATCAAACAATGATTGATTTAGATGGTACACCAAATAAAGCTAAATTTGGGGCAAATGCAATTTTAGGAGTTTCTTTAGCAGCAGCTAGAACAGCATCTATTGCATTAGGAATGTCTCTTTACAGATATATTGGTGGTGTAAACGCATCGGTTTTACCAGTACCATCAATGAATGTTATTAATGGTGGATCACATGCAGGAAACAATGTTGACTTTCAAGAATTTATGATTGTACCACACAATGCACCAGATTTTAGAACTGCAATAAGAATGGGAGCTGAAACTTTTCATGCTTTAGCAAAAGTTTTAAAAGACAAAGGTTACAATACAGGTATTGGCGACGAAGGTGGATATGCACCAGAATTAAAGTCGAATGAAGAAGCAATGGAAGTTATTATGGAAGCTATTGAAGCTGCAGGTTACAAACCAGGAAAAGACATTTCAATTGCTCTTGATCCAGCAACAAGCGAAATGTACAGAGATGGAAAATATGTATTTTTCAAATCAGACAACTCAACAAAAACATCAGACGAAATGATTGACATTTGGGCTAACTGGGCTGACAAGTATCCTATTATTTCAATTGAAGACGCATTAGACGAAAATGACTGGGAAGGATGGCAAAAGCTAACTACTAGATTAGGAGATAAAATAGAATTAGTTGGTGACGATTTACTTTGTACAAATAAAGTAATTTTACAAGAAGCAATTGACAAAAAAGCAGGAAATTCAATTTTGATTAAATTAAATCAAATTGGTACATTAACCGAGACTTTAGATACAATTGAACTTGCAGGAAAAAACAATTTCAACACATTTGTATCTCACCGTTCAGGCGAAACCGAGGACACTACTATTGCTGATTTAGCTGTAGCAATTTCTTCAGGCAAAATAAAAACTGGTTCTGGTTCAAGAAGCGAGCGTATTGCAAAATTTAATCAATTAATGAGAATTGAAAACGAATTAGGCGATAATGCTAGATTTGGTGGACTAAAAGCATTTAAAAATGCTTAGGTAACGAAATAACTTATTTAATATTTATTCCTAAAAGTCATTTCACCCCTAAATCCCCTAAAGGGGACTTTTAGAACTTTGTGTATTTCAATGCTTTCCCTTTAGGGGTTGGGGTGAAAAAGCATTAAATACACAAAGTTCAACTTTTCAGAGTGGACTTATTTAATGTTCATTCATAAATAAACTATAGATAAGTAAAAAGCCAACAATAAAATTATTGTTGGCTTTTTGTATTTTACACAGAAGCAATAGCCTCAACAGGGTCTAATTTTGAAGCTTTCATTGCTGGAATTATTCCTGAAACTATACCAATCATAACTGAAAGAACTATACCTGTAATAATATTTCCAGCACTCATAAAAATATCCATATCAGCTACGCTAGAGAAAATTTTCACTCCTACAAAAACAAATATAAGACCGAGTATTCCGCCAATTAAAGAAAGTATAATTGCTTCGAATAAAAATTGTAATAATATAAAATATCTTTTTGCCCCAAGAGCTTTTTGTATTCCTATTAGCTTTGTTTGCTCCTTTACCGACACAAACATTATATTCGCAATACCAAAACCGCCTACCAATATTGAGAAACCTCCAATAATTATTCCAGCAATATCCATAATAACAAATATACCTTCAAACCCCTGAGATATTAAACTAGCTTGATTTAATGCAAAATCATCATCTTCCGATGGTTTCAGTAGCCTAACCCTCCGCATTATTCCCTTTAATTCAGCTTTAAGTTCTGGAATTGAAATATTATCAAGCGGTTCAACCATTATTACAGGTCCTGCACTCTGACTTTTAATATTAATAATATTACGTATAAAACGAACAGGTACAATAACCTTATCATCAGGACTCATCCCAAACATATCCTCACCTTCCTTTGCCAAAACGCCTATAACTACAAGTTTTCTCCCAGAAATTTTCACTACTTCACCTATAGGATTTCTTCCTTGAAAAAGCTCATCGGCTAAGTTTGCCCCCATCAAAACAACATTTCGACCTGCCATAGACTCTCCTATAGAAAAATATCGCCCTTTGGAAAGCTCAAAGGTTTTTATTTTGTCATAACTATGCTCAACAGCTGTTATTTGAACATTTTCGGCATAATTATCTTTATATTTTATAGTTTTCATAGCACCAACCATAAAACATACCGACTTTACTAATTTAGATTTTTCTCTTACTTCTTCTGCTTCTTCCATTGTTGGTAGTGGTCTTTTAATATAGTCCCACCAGTTATATTCGCCACCAAATTTCCAAGGCCATTTTTGTATATAAATAACATTATCGCCCAACGAGCCAATACTTGTTTTTATATTATGTTCAAGAGAATTTATTACTGTAAATACCGAAATCATTGCAAAAATACCTATAGTAATACCCAGTAACGACAAAAATGTCCTTAATTTATTTACAATTAAGGAGTTTATGGAGTAAACCAAACTTTCTTTTATTAAAAACAGTAGTAGCATAACTTTTGCAAGATAGTGTTTTTTTTACAAAATTATAAAAATAATAAAAGGCTAACAGCCATAACCATCATTCCAGCAATTAATCCATAAATTGACAAATGATGTTCGCCATATTCACGTGCAGTAGGCAAAAGCTCATCTAAAGAAATAAAAACCATAATTCCAGCAACAGATGCAAACAATATTCCAAAAACAGCATCATTCATAAAGGTTATTAAAATACCAAAACCGATGATAGCCCCTATTGGCTCGGCTAATCCTGATGCAAAAGAATAAAAAAACGCTTTTTTCTTATCGCCTAAAGCATAAAATAGTGGAATACTAACTGCAATACCTTCAGGAATATTGTGTATAGCAATTGCAACTGCGGTAGCAACGCCTAATGCAGGATCTTTATACGCAGCTGTAAATGTTGCTAAACCTTCGGGGAAATTATGAATAGCAATTGCAATTGCAGAGACCACACCCATTTTTAAAAGTTTCTGTCTTTTAGCTTCTTCAACCGAAGCCTCAACATCTTCAATTTTATGAATTTCATGAGGGTTTTCAAAATCAGGAATTAGCCTATCAATAAGTGCAATTAAGAAAATTCCGCCAAAAAAGGAAGCAACAGTTACCCAACTACCAATTTGCAAACCATAGACCTCGACTAATGAATCTTTTGCTTTTACAAAAATTTCAACGAGTGAAACATATATCATTACCCCAGCAGAAAACCCCAAAGAAATTGATAAAAATTTTGTATTTGTTCTTTTTGCAAAAAAGGA
>JAOZLS010000476.1 GCA_029934705.1 Bacteroidales bacterium
TTTCAACAAGTTTCATTACAGGAACTGGGTTCATAAAGTGCATTCCTATAACTTTGTCGGGTCGTTTTGTTACCGAACCTATTTTTGTAATTGGAATTGATGAAGTGTTTGACGCAAGAATTGCTTCTGGCTTACAAACTTCGTCTAATTCCTTAAATATTTTAAGTTTAATCTCTTCATTTTCAGTTGCAGCCTCAACAACTAAATCAGCATTAGCCACACCTTCTTTTATTTCGGTAAAAGTTGTTAATCTTTTTACAGTACTATCTTTATCATTTTCCAAATTCTATCTTTTTTAATTAATCTGTCAAGTTTTTTTTTAATTGTTGAAACAGCTTTTTCAAGTGCTGTTTGGTTTACATCAATTAATGAAACTTCATAACCCGACTGTGCAAAAACGTGTGCAATACCATTTCCCATGGTCCCTGCTCCTATTACGGCATTTTTTTTATCTTATATTATTTTAAGTATATATCCAATTCCCAAAGTGATAAAATCTTTCTCCGATAAAACTGTTATAAAACACTTACAATATTCCTATTTTCTGTGTTTATTAAAATTACATATTTATATAAAACACAACAAATTTAATTCAAAAGCAACTGTATTTATTTACAACAAAATAACAAGCTATTGACAATAACTTAATAATATTGCTTAAATATGTTTTAAAGAACATAATATTTATATAAATTTATAAATAAATTTGCGAAAATCATAAAATCAAAAAAAATGACACATATTTACTTAAAGGTACTGGTAATTTTAGGAATAATAGCATTTTACTCCTGAAAACCTAAAAAAACATTGATTATATGAATGAAAATTTAGCAATTAATGAAGCTGATATGAATTTAGCCATTAGCCCATTAGAAAATTTTTATCAATTTTCTAATGGTGGATGGATAAAAAACAATCCTGTTCCTAGTGATAAAACACAATATGGCTCTTTCACAGTAATTTATGATAATAACCAAAAGCAATTAAAAGATTTAGTGCTTGAAGTCTCAAAACAAAAAAATGAGAAAGGTACAAATGCCCAAAAAATTGCCGATTTTTATAACTCTGGAATGGATACTATAAAAATTGAAAAAGAAAAATACGAACCAATAAAAAATGATTTAGCAGAAATAGATAACATTAAAACAAAAGATGATTTTATCGCTCAAATTGCTAAAATGCACTCAACAGGATATTCACCATTATTTTATATTTCAGACATTCAGGACGATAGAATTTGGTGTCCAATTTAATGTGTTTTGCCAATCTGAGCTAACATCATTCCAAGTAATAGTAGCCTTTTGAGCTATACTCAAAAAAGGTATTATAGCTATTAATAATAAGAATATATATATTTTCATAATGAGGGTTTTAGTATTAATTATTTGAAATTTAAATTAACTAATAAATATATTGAACAACATTATATATATATAAATATACAAATTATTAATTTATTTGTTCCGATGTATTAGTCAAATATCAAATATTTATACAAAAAGCTAAGTTGTCAAAAGACAATTTGTTCTAGATATAAGTCTTTACGTTATGGCTAAGACTAACCTGCATTCGTCCGTAGGACAATGTAGCGTCAGTTTTGACTTGACACTAGCTATTTTGCTTTTCGCTACTTTGTTTCTGTCATGTTTTTTATTTTTATTAATTAATTTTTTTTATTAAATTTGTTGTTAGTAATAAAATGAAACCAAACGAAACTAGACCAGACTAAATTTTTATATTATTTATTGAAATCAATTAGGTTTAAGCAAGATGCGAATACTAATTGTTTTTGAATTCGTTTATTATTAAATGAATTTGCAATTAAATTGAATTTTATCTGCAAAAGAGCAATGTAATGAGTTTGTAATCAGTAGTATCTGTGCAGTTATTTAGATTAATGTTTTATACTGAAAATACGTTTTAAATTCGTAATTATAATAGCAAATTAGTATAATTTTATCTTGAGAGTAAAATAGAACATTTAATATAAAATATAACAAAATGAGAACAAAGGAAACCATAAAAAGAGAACTGCAAGAGTTGCTGAATATTAAGGCTAAGGAATTATTAGCAGACAATGAATTGTTTAAATTAACTAATAGTTTTTTAACCAGTAATAGATTAAATAAAATAAAAAACCCACCAGATGCCTGCAAAGCAACTCTGTTAATTAACGAGTTTAATAATATTAAAGAAAAGGAAATAGAACAATCTAATTTATTTAGAGGTAGAAAAATAAAATCATTGGAACAACAACTTGAAACGTATAATCATAAAAAACTCAAAGAACTTGAACTTGGTTATAAGTCGAAACACTCTTTAAATTTTACTCAATTATTTGGGCTTGCGTTAATTGTTATTATTTTAATAGTAATTAAAGTTAGCACAGGAATTGATTTTAGTTATGAATTTAAAGAGTCATTTGTTGATACTTTTTTTTGGCTCTTATTAGTAGTATTTTCAATTATTGTAATAGTATATATATTTAAAAAATATAAAAGTAAGTATTCAAAAGAATTGTCGGCAAAAGTTATTGGAATAGAATTTATGAGACAATTTACAAATGAAAATAAATTGAGCTTTTCCGATTACGATTCTAATAAATATATTAGGACACGATTAGAAGAAGATAAAGGGATAAAGAATTTTATTAAGTCTGAAATTTTAGGAATATATAGTAATCGAAATATAGGCTTGTTAAATGAAATTTTCATCGAAAAATATATTTCATACGGAACAGTTAGAGTGGCTCACGATTGCGGCTCTTTAAGAACGTTTGAATATATTAAACGTTACACTGAGTTTGATGAAAACGGGAAACAGCTATTAACAGAGTTTTCTTCTCTAAAATTTAATAATAATGGTAGAGTCCATAATTAGAGTCTGTCTTTAAAGACTCTAAATATTCTGATTATTGTCATTTCGACCGGTAGGGAGAAATCTTAATATCC
>JAOZLS010000143.1:0-7386 GCA_029934705.1 Bacteroidales bacterium
ATAATAATAATAATATGAAGACAATTTATTTATTTATCATTTTAGGCTTTATATCTGTAAACTCATTAATTGCTCAGACTAAAGAACAAAGAAAAGAAAAACAACGAATTGAGAAGTTTAAAAAAAGTATTTATGAATTAGAAATTTACAAGCAAATAGAAGGGAGTAAAGAACAATGTGAAAGGTTGCTCTCTCGTATAAAAGAATCTAGTGAATTAAGAAAGGACTCTGCTTTACGCATGCAGTATATAGAAACTAGAAGAGCTTTTGACCTTGTCATTGATGCTATGCAAAAAGATGTTAACTCAGTTACTACAATTGGCGGTTTGGTTGAAGTTCTCATTGAAAGAAAAGAAGCTCGTGAAAGATATAGTGTCTTATTGGTAGCTGCTTCATTAAAAGAAGAAATATTTGTAGAGAATGCAAAGGGAAAGTTGCATGATGATAAGTGGATTCGTATTCCAATTGATTGGGCAATAGGATTTCTTCCAGGCATCGTAAAAAAAATATCGGATAAATCGTTATCAATAATTACAAAAATCTTGAATAATAGATTAGAATTACTAAGGTTTGAACATTGGGATAAATAAGCAAACCTAATTTATCATGATTACTTCATTAATTACTATACAAGACAATATGTTATTATTTGTAATATATTGTCTTTTTCAATTTTTTTCCAATCATTATTATACATCTTAAATTTTACATATTAAATTTATCGCCTTTTGGCTATCAGCTTTCTAAAAAAGTATTATCTTTGCAATTCCGAAAAATTGTAAATAGAAATTAACATTATGATAAAGATTACTTTTCCTGACAAAAGTGTCAGAGAATTTGAACAAGGAGTTACAGGATTTGAGATAGCACAAAGTATAAGTACCAGATTAGCACAAGATGCATTAGCAGTTGGAGTAAATGGTAACACACAAGATTTACATATACCAATAAATACCGATGCCGATTTTGCAATATATAAATGGGGCGACGAGCAAGGAAAAGATGCTTTTTGGCATTCATCAGCTCACCTTATGGCAGAAGTTTTGGAAATGATTTACCCTGGCGTAAAATTAGGAATAGGACCATCAATTGAGAATGGTTTCTATTACGATATTGAATTGCCAGATGGTGCAACAATATCTGACCATGATTTTACTAAAATAGAACAAAAGATATTAGAAGTAGCAAGGCTTAAAAATAAATATATAAGAAAAGATATTTCAAAGTCTGACGCATTAAAATATTTCTCAGATAAAGGGGACACACTTAAAACGGAATTAATTAACGACCTTGAGGACGGGACAATTACACTTTATACACAAGGTAATTTTACCGATTTATGTCGTGGTCCACATTTACCAGATACAAGTAAAATAAAAGCTGTAAAGCTTATGAGTATTGCCGGTGCATATTGGCGAGGCGATGAAAAACGAAAGCAACTTACACGAATTTACGGAATAACTTTTCCTAAAAATAAGTTGTTAACGGAATATTTAGTTTTATTAGAAGAAGCAAAGAAAAGAGATCACCGTAAAATAGGAAAAGAACTTGAATTATTTACTTTCTCACAAAAAGTAGGACAGGGGTTGCCACTTTGGTTACCTCGTGGTGCAATGTTACGTGAGAGATTAGAGCAATTTTTAAAGAAAGTTCAAACTCGATATGGCTATTTACCAGTAATTACTCCGCATATTGGATTAAAAGAATTATGGGTAACATCTGGTCATTATGCAAAATATGGTGAAGATTCATTTCAGCCAATAACAACACCAGCCGAGGGCGAAGAGTTTTTATTAAAGCCAATGAATTGCCCGCACCATTGCGAAATTTATAAAAGCAAACCCCATTCATACAAAGATTTACCAATAAGATATGCAGAATTCGGAACAGTTTATCGTTACGAGCAATCAGGTGAATTACACGGGCTTACAAGAGTACGTGGTTTTACCCAAGACGATGCACATATATTTTGTCGCCCAGATCAACTCGAAGAAGAGTTTATAAAAGTTATAGATATAGTATTATATATATTTAAAACTTTAAAATTTGAAAACTTTACTACACAAATTTCTTTAAGAGATAAAGAAAAAAGTGATAAGTATATAGGTTCAGACGAAAACTGGGAAAAAGCAGAAAGTGCAATTATGAATGCAACTAAAGTAAGAGGTCTTGAAACTACCATAGAATATGGTGAAGCCGCATTTTATGGACCAAAACTAGACTTTATGGTAAAAGACGCTTTAGGAAGAAGTTGGCAATTAGGAACAATTCAAGTTGACTATAATTTACCCGAAAGGTTTGAGTTAGAATATGTTGGAAGCGATAATCAAAAACATCGTCCAATAATGATTCACCGAGCACCATTTGGTTCAATGGAAAGATTTATTGCCGTATTAATAGAACATACAGCAGGAAAATTCCCATTATGGTTAACCCCAGATCAAGCAGTTATTCTTCCAATTAGCGAAAAATTTAATGATTATGCGAAAAAAGTTTCAGAATTGCTAAATATTTACGATATTCGCACCCTGATTGATGATAGGAACGAGAAAATAGGTAAGAAAATTAGAGATAATGAACTTAAAAAAATACCGTTTCTACTTATCGTTGGAGAGAAAGAGGTTGATAATGAGACTATTTCCGTTCGTAAACAAGGCGATGGAGATAAAGGAACAATGTCAATTAAAGAATTTGCAACTTATATGAATGATACAATAAAAGAAGAATTAGGTGAAATAAACTAATTTTAAAATAAATAAATGTTAAACAAAAGTAGGAGGACCTAAAAATAGCTAAGAACAGATTTAAAAGACGAAAGCCAGATTTAAAATGGCAGTACCGAACTAATTCAAAAATTAAATCGCCAACAGTTAGGATTGTTGGAGATAATGTTGAACAGGGTATTTTATCTCTTGATGAAGCCTTGAGGATGGCAGACGATTTAGAATTAGATTTGGTTGAAATTTCACCTAATGCTAATCCACCAGTATGTCAAATTGTTGATTTTCAAAAGTTTTTGTATCAACAAAAAAAGCGACAAAAAGAGTTAAAAACTAAACAGACTAAGGTTGTTGTTAAAGATATTAGGTTTGGACCAAATATTGACGATCACGATTTTAATTTTAAATTAAATCATGCAAAAAAGTTTCTTGAAGAAGGTTTTAAAGTTAAAGCTTTTGTTTTTTTCAAAGGAAGAACTATTGTTTATAAAGAAAAAGGTGAAATAACATTGCTGAAATTTGCTCAGGAATTGGAAGACCTAGGAAAGGTCGAAAAAATGCCAGTTTTAGAAGGTAAAAAGATGTCAATTATTATTGCACCAAAAAAATAAAAATGTAATTGCATTTTTATAGTAAATATATTTTATAATTTAAAAAAGAGAAAGAGTTATGCCTAAAATGAAAACAAAAGGCGGAGCTAAAAAAAGATTTAAGCTCACAGGTACTGGTAAGATTAAAAGAAAACATGCCTTCAAGAGCCACATCTTGACAAAGAAATCTAAAAAACGTAAAAGAAATTTACGCTATTTCACTACTGTTCACAAGGCAGATGAAAGAAATGTAAAACAACTTTTAGCTTTAAAATAAAGCTAAGTTTAGGTTTCAAAGCCCGTAAGGAAAGCTTTAAAGTACTTGAAAAAGACGCTTCCAACAAAACAATTTATTATTAAACCCGGACAAAGGCTAAAAAAAGTGTAAATTTATTACCGCCGATGTTCAAAAAAAATTAGGTTATGCCACGTTCAGTAAATCATGTAGCATCTAGAGCTAAAAGAAAGAAATTATTAAAAGAAACCAAAGGTAACTTCGGAAGAAGAGCAAACGTTTGGACAGTTGCCAAAAACACCTACGAAAAAGGTCTGCAATATGCATACCGTGATCGTAAAACTAAAAAGAGAAATTTTAGAGGTCTTTGGATTCAAAGAATTAATGCAGGAGTACGACCTTACGGTCTATCATATTCTAAATTTATGGGCAATGTTCATAAAAAAGGAATTGAACTTAATCGTAAAGTATTAGCTGATTTAGCTATGAACAATCCAGAAGCATTTGAAGCAATTGTAAAAGCTGTTAAATAGTCTTTTAGTTCTAAATTATTTAAAGGGAAGTGTGATGCTTCCCTTTTTTAGTATTTAAAAAATAAAAGTATATGAAAATTGCACTAATTGGATACGGAAAAATGGGCAAGGAAATTGAAGAAATTGCCATTCAGCGTAAACATGAAATTATTTATAAGTTTGATGTTAATGATAGTAATTTTACAATAGATAATTTGAAAAAAGCAGATATTGCAATTGAGTTTTCAACCCCAAATAGTGCTTACCAAAATTACATGAAATGTTTTGAAGCCAACATTCCAGTAGTTTCTGGTACAACAGGATGGCTAAACCATAAAGAAGAGTTACAAAACTATGTAAAAGCAAATAATAAATCATTTTTTTATGCATCAAATTTTAGTTTAGGTGTAAATATTTTTTTCAAAATGAATGAATTTCTAGCTAAAATAATGAATCGTTACTCTAGTTATAATATTGATATTACGGAAACTCATCATATTCAAAAAAAAGATGCACCAAGCGGAACAGCAATAACTTTAGCCGAAGATATTATTAATAATATTGAAAGAAAAAATAGCTGGATAAATGAAGAAACAAAAGATACTGATAAATTATATATTAATTCGTTAAGAAAGGTTAATGTTCCTGGAACTCATACAATAAAATATAAATCGGACGTTGATATAATTGAAATAACACATGAAGCAAAAAACCGAAAAGGATTTGCTGAAGGTGCTGTTTTAGCTGCTGAATTCTTAATAGGAAAGAAAGGGATATATAATATGAACGATTTACTCAATTTGTAACAGATTATTTACAAATTAATTAATATATTGCAAAAAATATAAATTAAGACTAAATGAAAGAACTACTTAAAAATAAATACTTTAAATTTGGATTTTGGACTTTTACCTTTATCCTATTTACTATTTGGATTAAAAGTTGGTGGCTATTAATTCTTATTCCCGTAATTTTTGATTTTTACGTTAGTAATAAAGTTAATTGGACTTTTTGGAAGAAAAGAAATGCAGAATCTACCTCTAAAGTAGTTGAATGGGTTGATGCAGTGGTATTTGCAGTAATTGCTGCAACAATAATCCGAATGTTTTTTATTGAAGCATATATGATTCCTACATCGTCAATGGAAAAAACTTTGCAGGTGGGAGATTATTTATTTGTAAGTAAATATTCTTATGGACCACGAATGCCAATAACTCCATTAGCTATTCCATTTACACATCATACAATGCCTGGTACTCGTAGTACAAAGCCATATTCAGAATTAATTAAAACAGATTTTACAAGACTTGCAGGACTCACCGACATTATGCGAAATGATGTTGTTGTATTTAACTTTCCAGCAGGAGATACTGTTGTTGTAGAAATGCAAGAAATGAGTTACTATTCTATAATTAGAAGAAATGCTCGTGAACTTAAATCTATGGATATAACAGCTGGTAACCCTGTGTTAACAGAAAAACAATACTACAAAAAATCACGAAAAATGGTTAACGACAATTATACAATTGTTAGCCGACCTGTTGATAAAAGAGAAAATTATATAAAAAGATGTGTCGCAGTTCCTGGCGATTCGTTGAAAATTATTGATGGTTTAGTATATATTAATAATGAGGTTCAAGAGCATTTTGACCAAATGCAGTATAAATATCAAATTCAAACAGACGGAACTTTACTTAATTTTAACAGATTTCATAACTTAGGAATTAGCAACGATGACTTGAAAGTATCAAGAACTTCAACCGACAAGTATTTAATGCCAATGACAACTGAAATACTTGATAAAGTTAAGAATTTTAAAGGAGTAACTTCTGTAATTCAGTATGTTAACCCTGATGATTATGCTCCTTATATTTTCCCACATGATATTAATTATAAATGGACGGAGGATAATTTTGGGTCGTTGTATATACCTCAAAAGGGGAAAACTGTAAAGCTTGATACTATTAATATTGCATTATATAGACGTGTAATTCAAACTTTCGAAAATAATAAACTCGAAATTAAAGGTGGAAAAATATTTATTAACGATAAAGAAGCTGATTCTTATACATTTAAAATGGATTACTATTTTATGATGGGAGATAGCAGGCATAATTCTGCCGATTCAAGATTTTGGGGTTTTGTTCCAGAAGATCATATCGTAGGTAAAGCTTTATTTATTTGGATGTCAACAGACCCTGATAAAACATTATTACAAGGAAAAATTAGATTTAATAGATTAATGAAATTTATTCATTAAAATAGAATAAAAGTTAATACATTGTATAATAGGCGAATTGCGTTAGCACTTTTCGCCTTTTTTCAATAAAATATAAATGAATATAAATGAAATATAATAAAATATTTTTTCTCGCTCTTACATTTTTAATCATAACAGCTTTTTTAATAATTAATATGTTTTTTTACAGAATATATTATTTTACAGGGCAAACAATGGCTAAAACAATTAATAATAATAGTTATATAGTTGTAGAAAAGACAAAAAAAATTAGTAATAATGATATAATATATTTTTTAGACACCGAAAATCACAAGCAACTAAAGAGAAATGTAGCAGGCCCTGGCGATGAAATTTTAATGATAAATTCTCAGTTATATGTAAATGAAAAACTTATTTTATATAAGAATGAATTAAATAGTTATCGTGTAATATCATATAACAATCTTATAACAAGTAATATAATTAATGAATATGATACAAGTTCAGTGGAAGGAACAAATAGTTTTATTCTCAATTTAACAAACAAGCAGGAAGCTAAGATAAGAGAAGATAACAGTATTTTAATAAGCAGAAACACTTTGCCTACAGAATTAGCCGATACTCTTATATATCCTCATTCTCATAAGTTTAGATGGAATAAAAATAACTTTGGAACAGTTATAGTCCCTAAAAAATTTATGAAAATTAAATTAAGCAATAAAAATATTAAACTTTACAGATATATTATTGAAAAATTTGAAAAATCCAAAATTAGTATTTCTGGCGATAAAGTTTTTATAGATAATGTGGAGCAAAAAGAATATATATTTAAAAATAATTATTATTTTGTTTTAAACGATAATCGTGAAATTATTAACGACTCAAGAGTTTTTGGATTTATTCCAGAAACTAATATAAGAGGCCGAGCAATACAAGTTTTATACACTACAGTAAATGGCGAAAAAGAGTTTTTTAAAGCTTTATAAGGCTCACTTGATGTTAACTTTAGCAAAAAATAGACGTTTTTTTAAGTTAACTGAATAAAAATATACTTTATATTTGTAAAACACAGTTTAATTTTTTAAATTTCAAACTTATAAAATTTACT
>JAOZLS010000143.1:7396-9654 GCA_029934705.1 Bacteroidales bacterium
AAATTCAAGGAAAATTATTATTGTACATATTAACTACCGCAATAGTTATTTATTCCATAACTTTTACATATATGTTTTCTGCAATGAATCGCAGTGCTAGAGAAAACGCTATACAAATTTCAGAACAAATTTCAGAACAATATTCATCAGAAATAGAACAAAAGTTTATTGCTGATTTTAAAATAGCAAATGCACTAAAAAACTCATGTTTAAAATATCCAAAACTTAGTTATTCTGAAAGAATAAAAATATTTGATCCAGCATTAAAAGAAACAGTTTTGCATAATTCCGATTATATGTCGGTTTGGTACACTTGGGAACTAAGTTCAATTTATGATAATTATTTATTATCTTACGGAAGAACAAGAATTTCATATTTCAGACAAGAAACAACGCAGGGCTTCATGCGTGATTCTCTTGATTTAGATGGCGATAAACTAAATTCTACATATTATAAATTAAAAATAAATCCTCAAGAAATAATTGTAAATCCATATTACGATAATTACACAAAAAAGTCCGAGGATGATATACTTATGACCACAATTGCTGTCCCTATTTATTTAAAAGGAAAGTTTTCCGGATTAGTAGGTATAGACATGGCTCTTTCACAAATACAAGATATATCTCAAAGAGTAATACCTTCGAATAAATATAATTCATTTATAATTTCAGGTGATGATAAATTTTTGGCATTCTCAAATAAAAAAATATTAAATCAGCCAATTTCAGTATATTTTAATCAAGAAGAAGCAGAAAATATTTCCGAACAAAAAAATAATTTTTCAGGAAAATTTTCATTCTATACAAAAAAAGACAATAAAGAATTCTTCGTAACAATAATTCCAATAACATTTGGTAAATCTATAACCCCTTGGGCTGTAGGAATAATGACACCAGTAACAAATATAATGTCTAATGTAAAGTCGATTTCTTATATCTTTATTTTAGTTTCAATGCTAGGAACTATAGCAATGATAATTGTAATTTGGATTTTTTCAAAGAAAGTTGCCGAGCCTTTAAAAAATACAGCAAAAGTAATTAATAATATAGCTCAAGGAAATATTAGTACGTCGCAACTTATGGAAATAAAGTCCTACGACGAAATTGCTGATATAGGACACTCTGTTAATCAACTTATTTTAAGTATTAATAAAACTGCCAACTTTGCAGTTGAAATTGGTAAGGGTAACTTGGGTTTTGAATATAAGCCACTTAGTGATGATGATATGCTAGGTAATTCCTTGCTTGAGATGAGGAAAAGTTTGAATGAAGCTAAAACAGAGGAAGTTAAGAGAAAGGAAGAGGATCGTAAATTAAACTGGGCAACAGTTGGTACTGCAAAGTTCGCAGAAATTATGAGGCAATATTCCGATAACCTCGAAAGTTTGGCTTATGCAGTTATAAGCGAGCTTGTTAAGTATATTGATGTAAATCAAGGAGGACTATTTATTATTAATGAAGACGCAAAGAAAAATAAATATATAGACTTACTAGCGAGTTATGCATTTGACAAACGTAAAATGCTAGTAAAGAGAATTCCTTATGGAGTAGGACTTGTAGGAAGGTGTATTTTAGAGCATGAAGCAATTTATATGACAAATATTCCACAGGAATATATAAATATAACCTCAGGTTTGGGTGAAAACTCTCCAAAACAATTATTAATTGTGCCATTAATATTTAATAATCAGGTATATGGAGCAGTTGAATTAGCATCTTTTACACAAATAGAAAAATACCAAAGAGACTTTGTTGAACTTATAGGAGAAGTTATTGCCTCTACAATATCTATGGTAAAAATAAATCTTCAAACATCTACACTTTTAAAAGAAACGAAGCTTAGATCAGAAGAAATGCTTGCACAAGAGGAAGAAATAAGGCAAAATATGGAGGAGATGAAATCATCTCAAGAAGAATTAAACTTGAAGTACAGCGAAATATCTGATGTTCTTGATGCTGTAAAAGTTGCAAGTTATATAGTAGAATTTGACATGCAAGGGCGTATAATTGATATTAACGATAAGTTCCTAAAGCTACTGAAGAAGGAAAAACATGATATGGTAGGAAAATTTCAAGGAAGTTTTAGTATTGATTATCAAAATATTGAAGATTTTAATAAATTATGGGCTCGTCTTCAGTCTGGGCATGTTCGTGAATTTAGGCAAGAAGTATTTGTTGGAGATAAAAAGCTACGTATAAAAAGTATATATGTGCCACTACTAAACGAAAACGGCGAAGCCTACAAAGTTGTTAGC
>JAOZLS010000477.1 GCA_029934705.1 Bacteroidales bacterium
TTTTTCAACAAAAAACAGAAAGATGCAATCTATAGTTAAAAAAAACATATTAGTTCTCATATTATTAATTATTGGTTCTGGTTTACTGGAATTAAATGCCCGAACACAAGAAACAGACAGCCTCGAAAACCTGTTACAGCAACACATAAAAAAAGATATTATAAGAGTTAATTTATTAAATGAAACTGCTTATAAATTCCATTTAATAAATAAAGATAAACTATTAGAATATGCTGATGAAGCCGGGAAACTTTCTGATTTACTCAATTTTTCTAAAGGTAAGGCTGAAAGTTTAAGACTTACCGGACTTTATTATTGGAGTGTAGCAGATTATGTGAAAGCTTTAAAATACTATCAAAAGTCATTAAAAATATTTGAAGAAATAAACGATAAAAATGGTATTTCAAATTGTAATATTAACATTGGCACTTATTACAAATATAATGGCCATTATCCTAAAGCATTAGAATATTATCAGAAATCATTAAAATTAAGAAAAGAATTAGGCAGCAAAAAAGAGATTTCTTATACCTATAATGCTCTTGGAAATATTTATAGCGATTTATCCAATTATCCCAAAGCCTTAGAGTGTTATCAAAAATGCTTAGCAATAAGAGAAAAATTAAACGATAGAAAACTGATTGCCGGTAGTTATAATAATATTGGGGTTCTTTATGCTCATATAGGGGATTATTCTAAATCTTTTGAATATTATCAAAAAGGAGTTGAAATTTTAGAAAAATCAGGAGATAAGATAACCTTAGCTCTTTCTTATCAGAATATAGGAGCTATATATAAAATTCAGCATGATTATTCTCAGGCAAAAGAATATTACAATAAAGCATTAAAAATATATGGTGATTTTGACGACAAAAAAAGAATTGCTTTTTGTTACATTGATATTGGAGTTATTTACAGATTGCAGAAGGATTTTATTAATGCATTAGAGTATTTCAATAAATCATTAAAAATAGATGTTGAGCCGGGAAGTAAATATGCTAAAGCATCTGCCTATAAAGAATTAGCTTTATTGTATTTTGAACATAATAAAATGAAGGAAGCTTATAGCTACAGTAAAAATGCTTATTTATTAGCTGAAGAAATTGGAAACCCTGAATTATTAAAAAAAAGCTCTGAAATGTTAGCAAAAAGTTGTAATGCTATAGGAAATTATAAAGATGCTTATCAATATTATGTTGTTTTTAAAACAATGAACGATAGTTTATTTAATACGGAAAACATACAAAAAATAACAAGTATAGAGTATCAATATAAATACGAAAAAGAAATTGGGCTTTTGAGAGAAAAAGAGCATCTGGCAAATATGGAGTTGAATAATGAAAAAAACATAAAATATTTTCTTTTCATTATTCTAATTATTCTGATAGTATTTGTAGTATTTATAATAATTAACAAACGAAAATTAAAGGCATTTTACAAAAATGAACTTAGATTAAGCAAAGAAATAAAAGAAATAGACGATGACTACAAAGAAATCTTAGAAGCAAACTCCGATGTGGTTTTTATGGTAAATATAGTGGGCAAACAATTATATTTCAATAAACAAGTTGAAAAATTACTTGGGTATAAGCGAGACGATTTAATAGGTAAATTATTTACTGATTTTATTCCTAAAAGTGAAATATCAAAATACCTCGGAAAACTTGAAGAAGTTTTTTTAAAGAAGCAAATTCTACCTTTTGAAACACTAGCCTTGCATAAGGACGGCAGACATATCCCTGTAGAAATTATCGGGAAAATAATGAAACACAAAGGGAAAACTGTAGGTGTAGGAACAATAAGAGATATTACTGACCGTAAGAAAGCTGAAATAGAAATCCGTAAACTAACACAAGCTGTAGATCAAAGTTCTACAACGATTATAATTACTGATACTGACGGGAAAATTGAATATGCGAATCCGTTTTTTACAAAAATAACAGGTTACACACTAGAACAAGCAAAAGGAGCAAATCCAAGAATATTAAAATCAGGGCATACAACAGATGAAGAATATAAAGAACTATGGAATACAATTACTTCTGGTAAAACATGGCAAGGCGAATTTTTAAATATTAAAAAGAACAAAGAAAAATATTGGGAAAAAGTAATAATATCACCCGTTAAGAACAACAACGACAAAATTATTAATTATGTCGCAGTAAAGGAAGATATAACAGAAAAAAAGAAAGCAGAGCAAGCTCTAAAAGAAAGTGAAGCCAAATTGCAAGAAAGCAATAAAACAAAAGATAAATTCTTTTCAATAATAGCACACGACTTAAAAAGTCCTTTTAATTCATTGTTGGGTTTCTCGGATCTCCTGTTACAAAATCACAAAAAATATGATGAAGAAAAAAGAGAATATTTTATAAAATCAATTAATAACAGTTCTAAAAACACATATAAGTTATTAGAAAATTTATTGACATGGTCACGTTCACAAACAGGTATAATTGAATTTTTGCCGCAAGAAATTAAGATTAAAACAGTAATCAGTGAAATTGTTTTGTTATCCCAACCAATTGCAAAAAACAAAAGTATTGGATTATTAGACGATACAGAATCCAACATATCTGTTTATGCAGATAAAAACATGATAAACACAGTTCTGCGGAATTTAATAACGAATGCCATAAAATTCACAAAGAAAAACGGGACTATTATTGTTTCAGTTAATGAAACAAAAAAACAGGATTTTATAGAAATATCGGTAACAGATACAGGCGTTGGGATTCCAAAAGATAAAATTGATGATTTATTCCGTATAGACAAAAACACATCAACCCCTGGAACAGAAAAAGAAACCGGCACAGGACTTGGATTAATACTTTGTAAAGAATTTGTTGAGAAAAACAGTGGGGAAATTTGGGCTGAAAGTGAAGTTGACAAGGGTAGTAAATTTATTTTTACTTTACCGGTAATTAAAAACA
>JAOZLS010000144.1 GCA_029934705.1 Bacteroidales bacterium
CAAAAAACCTAAGCCGAACACTTTTCTTTTTACAGCCTCAGCTTAACGAGGGTTTGCATTATCATAAACAATTATGTATCAATGCTAATTAGCATAGCACCTAAATAACGACCACTAATTATATAATTTTTCGCATAATTAATATTATTTTAATTTTACAAACGATACTCTTTTGTTGTATATTTGAATTTAAGCTAACTTAAATTTACCTAATAATGAAAAAAACAATATTTTTAATAGCATTTACTCTTTTAATTTCCACACAACAAACTATAGCACAATGCAAAAGTGCAAATCTAACATACAGTTGTGTTTTAAATCAAGAAAACTATGCCATTTATTTACGAGATTTTAATACAAAATTATATAATGGATATAGCGATAAAAATAACAATACTAAATGGGCAACTGTATTAAATAGTAGAGTTATTTATAGGTTTTATGTTTGTACCGAAGATGGACTTGAGAAAAATGTTAATATGTATTTACACAGTACATCAAAAAAGAAGACTAATATAATATATGCTACAACCGATGCTAGTAAAAATAGTTTTTTTGATTTTGCCTGTAAAAAATCAGGAATATATTATATTACAATAGAAATAAGCGGAAAACCTAAAAAGATAAAGACCTGTGCTATAGGAATTCAAGCTTTTGTAAGTAAAACAAAAACTAAAAACAATAAACAAAATCCTGTTTATTACTCATTAGATGATACTTTTGATAATACAAAAAAAGTAAAATCATTAGTTCTATTTCCTAGTGATATTGATACATTATCGGTAAATATAGCAAGTAAATTTACTGAGCTCGAAAATTTAGATATAGCACAATTGCAATTATGCGAAATTCCTAATAGTATTAATTATTTTAGTAATCTTAAAATACTAAATTGCTCTTTCAACAATATTTCGGCTTATAACATTGAGCTATTTTTAAAAGCAAATACTAATATTGAAGAAATAAATATTTCGGAGAACAATATTTCGGAAGAAGAAAAAAAAATTGAAAAAGATATTTCCTAAGGTAATAATTATTAACGAAACTATTATTTTTAGAGATTAATAATACCAATTTTAGTGAGAAGAGACTTCCTGAATACAATATTATTTATCACAAAAAAAGGCTACCTTAAAAAGGTAGCCTAAAAATAATTATGTTTAACTATAAATATTTTTAAATTATTTAACTGATTTGAATAAGTTTGGCTCAAATGAGAACATTACCCAAATATAGTTATGTGTTTTTGCTTCAACAGCATTTGTTCCATCATAACCTAAAGTATAAGTAGTATAATCATCGCTAGGCATCATCATAGAATATCCTGCTAAAACAGCCATTTTCTTGCCTAAACCATGTTTTACAACTAAGTCAATGTTATTACCAACAGTAGTAAATTCAACATTTGCACCAGTAGCATTAGTATAAGCAGCAGTTTCTGCGAAAGAAATCATGTGAGCAGCAAGTGTTATACTTGTAGTTTTAATTTTACCTGTTAATTTAAGGTTAATATCGTTTGCTCCGTGTCCTTTTCCAAACATTTTAAGTTGAAAATCAGTATTACCAAAATATTTATGAGCACCTGCATAAGGAGAAGTAAAAGCTTTATTAACATCAGCATCACTTACGTCGTCATAAGCACGACCAGAATAGCTATCGTAACCAGCACCAACATTTACAGTTTTCTTATTACCTAAATCAATTTTATAAGATAAGTTTGCAGAATATAACATTGCAGCAGTACTTCCTTGTAAGTCGGCAGATTTACCCATTTGATAATAAAAACCGGCATCAAATTTTAATCCTGAAACAGTAATTATTGGGTTAATACCTACAGTATTACGGAAATAAGTTGAATCTTGAGTACCATTTGCTAATACTTGGTCTTGCTCAAAACCTTCATATAAATTAATAAGATTTATTTTTGCAAGTTTATCAAAACTTTTAGTAACATTAAATACACCTAAAGTTCTAAAAAAGTCAGCAGTTCCCATATAATCAACTGAGTTATATGCAAAACCAAGATTCCATTTAAGACCAAAATCTTTGTTATCACATTCTAACATAACACCATCATAAGCAGCACCTTGAAATTTCCAATTTTTGTTCCACATTAATCGTGCATCATACTTAAATTCTTGACGACCAAGTTTAATTCCAAATTGCTTTTTATCATTATTTACAAACATATACTTAGCCCAAGCTTCGTGTATTGCAAGTGCAGCACCATCAGTACTTCCCCATACAGTACCTGTATTTTTATTTTGTCCAAACATTCTTACATCTTGAAAAGATATTTTAGTTTGTAGTTTTGGACTGTTAAATTTTAGAATAATTCTAGCTCTTTGTCCTAAAGTATTAGCTGTAGGAGTATTTACAGGAACTAATTTACCAGCTCCTAAAGCTGAAGGAGTGTTTTCAAACCTAGTTTTATAATCTGCATCAATCATAAAAACAGTTTTAGGCTTTTGTTGTTCTTTTTGTTCTTCCTGAGCTTTTACACCTAAAAAAGATACAAGAAAAAATGCAATTAAAGTAAATTTTAAAAATTTCATGTTGTTAATTTTTATATTAATAATTATATTTCTGAACTGTAAAGATATAATATTTACAATAAAAATAAAAGTCGATAAATAATACCGACTTTTATTTTAAGAGCTTATTAGCATCCTCCACTTTCTTCGGCACCATCACTAACATATTCGCTAGTTTCTAGTTCGTATTCGTGAACTTGTTTTTTGCTAAATCCGTGTCCAATATCTTTATTCTCTTTCATTGTTGTGTTCATAAAGCTATTAGCTCCATATTTTAATGAACGAGCATCGTAACCTAACATTCTTAAATATGCAGTTACAAAAGCACTATGTTGTCCAGTAAAACAATAAGTTACAATTGTTTTATCAGTAGGAAGAGTTAATAAATCAACATCTTTGTTTAAAGATTTTTTAGGATTGTACTGAATAGCACCAGGCAGGTGACCTAAAGCATAAAGGCTATTTGGCCAGTAGTTAATAATGTAATAATCAGCAGGGTTTGAAAATACTTCTTGAGAAGTAATTAATACAGGTTTAAATCCATCTTTAAAAAGTTTAGAAGCTCTTGACTGAATTATGTCTTTACCTGTAGCTTTACCACAGTCAAATTTAGGTAAATCACCTTTTACTCCTTTAGGATTAGATTCTGTTTGAAGTTGGTCTGCATATTTATCAGAAATAGAATTTAACCATTTGCCTGAAGTTTTAGAGTTCCAAGCAGACATTCCCCATTTCATAGCATAAACATTATCAAACCCAAGCATTTGTAAAACAGATGCACCATAACTTGCAGTTTGTCCTGAGTAACATACTAAAACTACTTTTTCGTAAATAGTAACATTGTTGTTGTTCATATAATCCAACAATCCATTAAATTTAAGGTTTAAAGCATTTTTAATATGACCTTCGGAAAAAGCTTTTCCACTACGTAAGTCAATAATTAACAAATTGTTCATGTTATCATGAACATCTGTAGCTTTAATCATTGTAGGAACTTTCTTTGAATTAATAAAGTCGCCATTTTTAACGATTTCGTCTAATAATAATTGCGTGTGATTAATTTCTGCTGTAACTTCTGTAGAGTCACTGTTCCCGTTATTATCGGCATCTCCATTACAAGATGTCCATAATAATGTTGCAGGAATTAAAGCTGTTAGTAATAATAAATAAATTGTTTTCATAACTTTAAAATTGTTTAATTAAAAAATATTGATAGTTATCATTGTTCATATATGCAAATGTAGATATACAACTTATGATAAAACATGATAAAAATCAATATCTATATTATTATTTAGCATAAAATTAATAGATGAAATTTAGTGTTGTCTTAAATTGTTTGATATACAGCACTATGTATTATTTTTAGAAGAGTTTACTATTTCTGGTTTTATTATGATAAAATATTTATTTGGTTGCTATTTATACAAATAATAAATACCCAAAGAGGCAATTCTCAATTAAAATTATGGTAAAACTCCGACTACTGCTATAAAAAACAAAGTGTTTCCTAAAATTAGTATTCTTTTAATTATATCGTTCTTTTTGTTATCTATTAACGAACTCTATTTCATGTATACTAAATTGCTTTAATAATTTTGATTTAGAAAATGGAATAAACACTTTATATTCATAATTATTGGAGCATTTTAGTATATTTCTATAAATTGTAGGCTTTAGTTTAAAATGTCGTTGGTCGATATAAATTACTTGCTGAAGTGTTTTTACCTGAAATAGGCAAAATAACATCGCCATTTTAAACTAAAGCCAAACTGTATTAATGAAAATGATTAATGGTAGTTAGTTTAATTTTTATCATTAATTTTTGATATTGTAAAGCTAAAAATAGAACCTTCATTTTCTTCACTTTCTACCCATATTTTCCCACCATGTTTTTCTACAAATTCTTTGCATAATATTAAGCCTAAACCTGTTCCTACTTCATTATCAGTGCCTTGTGTTGATGTGTTTTTGTCTATACGGAATAGATCATCAATTGTGCCTTTGGGTATTCCTACACCAGAATCTTTAATAGATATTTCAATAAAATTACTATCATTTTGTTTCTTAGATGATATTATTATATTTCCACCATTATTTGTAAATTTTATTGCATTTGAAATTAAATTTCTTAATACTGTCTCAATCATATTTTTATCTGCAAAAACTATATCATTTTCAAAAATTGTATCTAGAATTGAAATGTTTTTTTTTATTGCTTGCTCTTGAAGGCTTAATATGGTTTCAAATAATAGTATTTTTAAATGTAATTTTTCAGGCGAATACCTAATTACGCCTGATTGCGAGCGAGACCAAGTCAACAAATTTTCTAATAGTTTAAAAGTATTATTTGCACTATTGTTTACATACTTAATTATCTTTTCTCGTTTTTCATCATCATATTTTTTGTGATTTTGTGCAAGAATTTCAGAGAATCCTAATATAGCATTAAACGGACTTTTTAAATCGTGTGCTATTATTGAAAAGAATTTATCTTTTGTTGCGTTGCTTTCTCGTAATTTGGTTTCGCTTTCTTTTAGTGCTTGTTCTGATTTTTTGCGTTCGGTAATATCTCTAAAAACACCTATTGTTCCAATAATATTCTTATTTATATCATAATCCGGTGATGCTGTAACTGTAAGGTGCTTCTTACTATTATTTGCCAAGCTGATTATCAAATCATAGGTGCTTGTTTCGTTTAATTTTCGTTTTGCTGTTTGTTGCAAAATCCTACTCCATTCTTCCTCTTCTACAAATTCTTTTAAATTTCGGTTTGTAAGTTGTCCGTTAGAAAGATTAAAAATTTCACAAGCTGCTGGATTAGCAAAAATAAATTCTTCGTCAAAATTCATTATACCAAATCCTTCTCCTTGGTTTTCAATAATTGTTTTAAGTCTTTGTTCGTTTTTTACAACTTTTTTATTTAAACTTTGAAGCTTATTATTATTATCCATAATAATTTGTTCTGCTTTTTTGCGGTTGGTAATATCTCGAACAACTGAAACTGTGCCATCAAATTTACTATTATTATAAATTGGTGATAATTTAAGAGCATAACAACGTGTTTTATCGGGCATGTCAAGAAAATATTCATACTCTTCCGTTTTTCCCTTTTTAACATTTATCATTGCTGCATTATATAAATCATCTACATGTTTGGGAATAACTTCGGAATGTTTTTTTCCTAAAAACATTTCAGGTTTAAGATATAAATCACGACTCGCTGTATTTACCAAAACAAAACGATTCTCTTTATCTAACATAAAAACAATATCATCCATTGATTTCATAATGCTTCGA
The DNA here is from genome assembly GCA_029934705.1 of Bacteroidales bacterium. GTDB lineage: Bacteria > Bacteroidota > Bacteroidia > Bacteroidales > JAADGE01 > DZBS01. Next base: position 5,835 of record JAOZLS010000144.1, read on the forward strand.
AATCTTTCTTCGCTTACTTTTAGGGCTTGTTCTGCATGTTTTCGGTCAGAAATGTCTCTCAAAATCATTTGTATTGCATACACTTTATTATCTTTAATTAGAGGCATATAAGTATGTTCTACAGGAAACGGTGCTTTGTTTTTGTGCTTATACATAAACTCAAAACTTCCACTTTTATGTGTTTCTATAACTTCTTTTATTAACTTTACTGCTCGCAGATAATCATTTTCTACCGCAAAATATTTTGACATATCGTTTCCAATTTCTTCTTCCGGCTTATATCCTCCAAATATTTCAGTTGCCGGACTTACATATAAAAGCTCGCCTGTTATTGCTATTTTAATAACAACATCTTTCATTGTTTCTGTTAATATGCGATATTTTTCCTTGCTCGCTTTTAAATCTTGCTCTGCTTTTTTACGTTCTGTAATATCTAAAACAGTCGCAATCATATTTGTTTCATCACCAATATTAAAAGGCGATACGTAAATTTCAACATGTTTTATTTTTCCGTTTGATAGTTTATGTTGAAACTCAAAAAAGTTTGATTTACGATTTATTACTTCTTTTATTATTATGTTAATTTTATTTGGCGATAATGTGTTTAAATCGCTTACAGTTTTTTGTAATAATTCATTTTTTGAATATCCGTAAAAATTAACTGCAGCTTCGTTGGCTTTTGTTATTTGTTTAGTTGCTGAATTAATTTGCAACATTACTGCTTTATTTTTATCAAAATAGTTTTGAAATCTCTCGTTGTTTTCACTAATTTCTAATTTTTGACGAAGATTTTCAATTTCTTTTTCTAATTCTTGATATGTTGGTTTTTTTTTCATATTATTATTGGTGTTAAGTTGATACTAACATGGATGCTAGATGTATCCAAGCGTTCTTGGTTACTTTATGTACCATGTATGTGTATCTTGTTTTATTGTTGTTTTTATATTACTATGTTCAAGTCGTTCTTGGATATAACGTAAATCGATTCCTTGCTCTAATAAATTGAGTTGCAAATGAATAACGTAAATTATGTATGGTTATATTTATTTTTGTTCTTACTACTGCTATTTTGGTTTTAATATTTTCACTCATATTCAAGTGTTATATTTACCTTCTGTTTCTACGTCAAAGATATATAATTTTGGTTTATATCCAGTAAAATATTGTAACAATTGTTTTATAAAATCAGAAAGCAATATAATTCGGTATTTTTTTTCATTGCCACTACCGATTTTGATTTCGTTTTGCTCAGAATCTACTTCATTTATCTAAATTGCTGTTATAATTGTGATTTTTAAAATGAATTATTTTTTTTTTTTGTTTTTGTTCAAAATAATCTTGCATTACCTGTTTCTAACTTTTTTTGGAAGCCTGTGTTACGGAATAATTTTTGAGTAAAAACAGGCAGAAAAGAAACGTTTTAAATTTATAATTATAATAACATACGAGTATATTTAAGTGAGGTAGTTTTTATTTAAGCCCTAAAAAAACATTTTTTTTGGAAAATGAAGATATGTATATTTCAAATGAAGGGGAAAATGGGAAATGAAACATATTAAAATTTAATTTTAGGGCTAAAAATAAATAATAATTATAAAATAAATACAAAATATTTTGCTAGTTTATTAGTCCTAACTAGCTTTGTAAAAAACAAATTTATCAATTTTATAAAAAAATGCAGACAGAAAGACAGGAGCAAATAATAGAAAAATCCATAAGTTTAATAGCCCAAAAAGGGATACAAGGTTTTACCATAAAAAATTTATCAAAAGCAATAGGTTTTTCAGAACCTGCAATTTATCGTCATTTTAAGAGTAAAACTAGTATTTTATTGACAATTTTAGAAAACTTTAAACTTATGGCAGATATGCTGTCGGAGTTAATGTCGGATATGGAATTGCCTGCAAGTGAGAAAATTTCGTTTATGTTTGAAAAAATGGTTGATTTATTTTCAGAAAGACCAGCTCTTGTTTCTGTAATTTTTTCAGAAGAAATTTTTAAGAATGAAGAAGTTTTAAAAAATAAAATTATTGAAATATTAAATATAAACGAAGCCACAATTGAAGCTATAATATTAAAAGGACAAAAGAACAAAGAGGTAAGAACAGACGTAAACGAGAAAAGTTTAGCTTTAATGGTTATGGGATCGTTGAGATTGATGGTGAAGCGTTGGAGTTTAGGAGGTTGCAAGTTTGACCTAAGAAAAGAAGGTAAAATTCTTATTGCATCTATAAAATTAGTTTTAATTATTGATTAACAAAAATTTATATTTTTCAAACTTTAGAATTACATAAAATGATTTTTACAACTAGATTATTTATGTTCTAATATCAACCTAAAGCCGAAGAAGACACAATAAAAAAAGACATTCTAAATAAGAATGTCTTTTAAAGTTTTTTAAAGAAAAGCTTTTATTAATAGTCTTTTTCTTCATTAAATTGTAGGTATTTATATATACCTTCTTTATTGTCTTCAATATATTTACTATACTCTGCAAAATATTCTTCAGCAGTAGGTATTCTATTGTAAATTGAAACAATAGCTGCCATTTCGGCTGAACCTAAGAAAACTTGTGCTCCATCTCCCATTCTATTATCAAAATTACGAGTAGATGTTGAGAATACATAAGCTCCGTCTGGTACTCTTAGTTGATTTCCCATGCATAAAGAGCAACCTGGAAGTTCAATTCTTGCACCAATTGAGTTGAATTTTGAGAATAATGCTTCTGATTTTAGCTTTTCATTATCCATTCTTGTTGGAGGCACAACGTAAGTTCTTACATTTGCATTTCTTTCGTGTCCTTCCCAAATTTTTGCAGCAGCCCTAAAGTGTCCAATATTTGTCATACACGAACCAATAAATACATCATTAATTACTGTGTTTGCTACCTCTCTAACATATTTTACATCATCGGGGTCGTTAGGGCAAGCTATAATTGGTTCTTCAATTTCTGATAAATCTATTTCAATTATTTCAGCATATTCTGCATTATCGTCTCTTGTTAAAAGGCTAGGGTTTTCTAACCAATTTTGCATTGCAACAATTCTATTACGTAAAGTGTTTTTATCTGCATATCCGTCTTTTATCATTTTTTCTAAAAGAGCAATATTTGACTTTAAATAAGTTGCAATAGTTTTTTCTGATAACTTTATTGTTGCGGCAGCTGCACTTCTTTCAGCAGCAGCATCGGTAAGTTCAAAAGCTTGTTCAACTGTAATATCTGGTAATCCTTCCATTTCAAGAATTCTACCATTAAAAATATTTATTTTATTTTTCTTTTCAACAGTCATTAAACCTTTATTTATTGCCCAAAGAGGTATTGCGTTAACAACGTCTCTTAAAGTAATACCAGGTTTCATTTTACCTTTAAATTTAACTAAAACAGACTCAGGCATATCTAAAGGCATAAATCCTAAAGCTCCTGCAAATGCAACTAAACCCGAACCTGCAGGAAACGAAATTCCTAGAGGAAATCTTGTGTGAGAATCGCCACCTGTACCAACTGTGTCAGGGATAAGCATTCTGTTTAACCATGAGTGAATTACACCATCGCCAGGGTATAATGAAATACCATTTCGCTCTATTGTAAATTTAGGTAGCGATTGGTGCATTATTGTATCTGCTTCTTTTGGATATGCTGCTGTATGACAGAATGTTTGAAGATATAAATCTGCTTGAAATTTTAAACAAGCTAATTCGGTTAATTCATCAGCTGTCATTGGTCCTGTTGTATCTTGCGAGCCTACAGTTGTCA
>JAOZLS010000145.1 GCA_029934705.1 Bacteroidales bacterium
AAGCGATAAAGATATTTTGTAATAGAATAATAGCTAGCAATCAATATAAACGGCAATCTTAGTTGAATAAAATTGTCGTTTTTTTTATTTCTAAATTTATTAAGTAGAGTTTATTATTTAGGCTCAACTTACAAATTACAATGAAAATAATAACAATTAAAAACCAACTTTCTTGAAAAAAGATTATAATATATCCTTGAGTTTACGAATAAATATTGGTAACGATACAGTTTTAGCATCAGGTAAAGTAGAGCTTCTTATTAAAATTAAAGAAATGGGCTCGCTAAGAAAGGCTGCCGAGGAAATGAAGATGTCGTACCGAAAAGCCTGGTTTAGCATACACAAAATAAATAATTTAGCCTCGGAAACAGTTGTTGTTTTAAAGCGAGGAGGCAAAAATGGTGGTGTAGCAACTATTACAGACTATGGAAATAGTATAATCTCTCAATATATTTCTTTGAGAAAAGATGTAGATATATTTATTTCTAAAAATTCAAGCAAATATGATTTTAATAAATAAAAATTTAATTATTTTTGCAAGCCGTTATTCATTTAAAGGAATAACGAAGTTTATTAAGGACTAAAATACGAAAATGATAAATAGAGCATTAGAAATATTAAATAATAAATACAAAGTTAATTTTAGTGAAATTACAATATCCGAAATTGAAATTGGAGTTTATATGACTGGCATCAAGCTGTCTGATAATTCCTACGGAGTTGCAGGAACAAACATTAGCCACGATTCGCAATGTTACAGAGACAAAAGAGATTACGATATTTTTTCGACAAATAATATTATTGGGCAGAACTTAAATGATTTGTTCTACATTCAAAAATCGACAAAAATAATTGATGGGTTAAAAGTTGCTGCATTAAATGCTTTGTCTTCAAAAATAATAAATACTAATAATTATAATATTACCGAAAATACAGACCCAATTGAATTGCTCGATTTGTCTAATTTTCATAATATTACAGTTGTAGGAGCATTTCAATCTTATATAAGAAAACTGAAAATTGCCAACAAAAATTTTAAAGTTTTAGAGCTTGATAAGGAAGCTTTAAAAATTGAAGATTATAAATATTATGCATCTGCCGATACTTATGTTGATGTTTTTGCAAGCTCCGATTTAATAATAATAACAGGTTCAACCCTAGTAAATAATACTTTAGAAAACATACTAGATAATATTCCTAATACCGCAACAGTAATTGTAACAGGACCTTCGGGTAGTATTGTTCCTGACGTTTTATTTGAAAAAGGTGTGGATATTATTGGTGCAACAAAAATTATTGATTCTAATTTAATGATGAAATTAGTAGCACAAGCTGCAACAGGATTTCATTTTTTTAAACATAATTGTGCACAAAAAATATGTGTTACAAATAAAAAATCAGATAAAAATGCTTAGCGAAAAATGGCTAAAAGCAGCAGTAATTGGGAGTTTATGGGCTGCTATAGAAATAATTTTAGGTAGTTTTTTACATAATCTAAGAATCCCTTTTGCAGGAACATTTTTATCAATGACAAGTGCATTTTTACTTATCTCGTTTATGATTCATTGGAATGATAAAGGAATAATTTTGCGAGCAGGAATAATATGTGCTTTAATGAAATCGGTGTCGCCAAGTGCAATAATTTTAGGACCAATGATTGCCATTTTTATGGAAGCGTTTTTTTTAGAAACAGCCCGAACTATTTTTGGACGTAATCTTTTGGCATACTCAATAGGTGCAGCTTTGGCAGTAAGTTGGACATTAGTTCAGAAAATATTGAATTATATTGTATTATATGGCTTCGACTTGATAAAAGTGGCAGAGTCATTTTATTATTTTCTGTTAGATAAAAGTAAATTGCACGATATAGAACCTAAATATTTAGTTTATACAATAATTACTATATATGTTATAGCAGGCATTGTTGCTGCATTTTTAGCATACTTTACAAGTAAAAATATAATATTAACAACAACAAATGATATTAATTACAAAAAATCCGATAAAAAAGTCGGCATGCTATTTGGTGAAAATAAAAACAGAAAACATGCATTTTTAAATTTAATTTTTATAATTTTAGGGAGTGGATTAAGTCTCTATTTTTTATCAAAAGACTTAAATTACACCTCAGTTTTAATAGGACTAGTATTTATTATATACGTTTTATTAAGGTACAAAAGTTCTTTGAGGCATTTAAAAAAGAAATCGGTTTGGATCCAGTTTATACTTATAACGCTTTTTGCCACAATGCTGTGGGAGTGGTTATCAACAGGTGAATATTTTACAGTTAATGGCTTAAAAATAGGTTTAGAAATGAACTTTAGAGCTATGATACTAATTTTTAGTTTTTCGGCAATAAGTGTTGAGTTACGAAGTCCAATTGTAAAAAATGTTTTGTATAATGCAGGTTTTTCCAAATTATATAAAGCTTTAAGTATTTCATTTTCTGCGTTTCCAACGATTGTGGAAAAAATGCCCGGATTTAAGAGTATAATTAAAAAAAGAAAGAGTATATTGCATGAACTTTTTATGCAAGCAGAAACTTTATTAATATATTTTAACGAAAATATGAAAGAAAGAAAAAACATTTTTATTGTAACAGGCGAAGTTAACGAAGGTAAATCTACTTTTGTTAGACAATTTTCGGATTTTTTACTAAAAAAAGGTAAAAACGCATGTGGTTTTGTAACCCGTGGTACTTTTAAAGAAGGACAAAGAGAGAATTTCTCACTTTTTGATTTAAAAGAACAAAAAGAACATGCCTTTATTTCTTCAGAAGAAATAGATAATTGGGTAAAATTCCGTAAATTTTATTTCAATCCCGAAATTTTTGATAAAGGAATGGAAATAATGGAAAGTTGTATAACAGACAAAAATGATTTAATTATTCTTGACGAAATAGGACCAATGGAAGCCGAAAAAAATGGTTGGTTTAAAGTAATGGAAAAATTAGCAGAAAACTCAGAAATTAAACAAATTTGGGTATGTCGAAAAGATTTAGCAGAAGGATTTGCTAATGAAATGAATATACCTCAAACAAATATTAGCTCTATATCTAACACTGATTTTAAATCTTTAGAGAAAATAATTTTCGAGTAAACTAAATCTGCTTGTTTACTATAATAAAATGTCATTTATAAATATAAATGGCATTTTATTGTTTAATAGGGAATTGTAGATGCTATTTAGAAGGTTTCATGCTGCTGCGGAGACTACAACTCGTATTCAATTGCCTCAATCAGGTGTTCTTCACCTGATTGAACAATATACTAAAATGCTTTAAATAAAAAAAACATGTTCTATTCCTAAATAGTATGATGAGATAAACGGCTTAGCTGAACTTGTTTACGTAATTATTATCAACCCATGACTTTAGTCGTGGGGCAATATACACAAATTAGTTAATAACCGTTTTAACGGTTTTAGAAGTATCGCCTTGCCTCAATCAGATGTTTTTCAACTGATTGAACGATGAACTTAATACTTTCAAATAAAAAAAACATCAAAAGATAAATAAACTAACATCAAAATGAATAAATTTTTAAAACGAATATCAATTTTAATATTTTTATTAATTGTAGTTGTTTTTTTTTCGAATTATATAATTAAATATTCGGCAAAGGGTAAAATATATAATGATGCAAACAAAATTCCTAAAAACGAAACAGCCTTAGTGCTAGGAACTGGTAAATTTCTGAAAAATGGCTATATAAATTTATACTATAAATATAGAATTGAAGCCACCATAAAGTTATATAAAGCAGGCAAAATTAAAAATGTACTAATAAGTGGCGACAATAGTCGCAAAACTTACGACGAACCTAGCATGATGAAAGATGACCTAATTAAAGCAGGAATTCCTGCAAATAGAATTTATTTAGACTATGCAGGTTTCCGAACTTTAGATTCGGTAGTAAGAAGCAAAGCTATTTTTGGACAAAATAGAATAACTATAATTTCGCAAAAATTTCATAACGAAAGGGCTGTATTTATTGCAAATAATAAGAACATAGAAGCTATTGCATTTAATGCAAAAGATGTAAGTTCTAGGTATGGCTTAAAAACTCGTGTAAGAGAGTATTTTGCAAGAGTAAAAGCTATTTTAGATATAATTATAGGTGAAGAGCCTAAATTTTATGGAAAAAAAATAGTTATTTCCTAGTTGTAAAAGAAGTGTTTTTCATCCGATTTATTGATGACGAGCTATTAATGCTTACGGCAGAAAATACCTGAAAGAGGTAAAGATAGGCAAGGGGACAATAAAATAACCCTTACTTTTATCATAAAACATACAATAATAACCCTTACTTTTATCATAAAACATACAATAATAACCCTTACTTTTATTTTTTTTGTATACAATATATGAGATGTGTAAAAGAAGAATTGATACAGATTTAGAGAAATGGTCTAAAAATCCTAATCGTAAACCTTTGATAATCCTGTCCTTAAAACCAGTAAGAAATCATATAAAAAGAGGCAAAGCAAAAAGTAAATTACATTATCTTATTTCTCCAACACCTCTGACTTATCTTTATTTACAATTGGTAAAAAAATAAAAGCCAAAGTTCCCGCAATAATTAACATAAAAGTAGTTGAACCATGTACTGCAAAAGCAAAAGCACCTGCATCCGACACATTTGTAACTCCATATATTAAAAGAGTTTGAATTGCCATAAAATGCCATGTTCCAATACCTCCTGGCGATGGAGCAACCATTCCTAAACTTGACATAACAAATACAGTAAGCCCAACCATAAGTCCTAATTCCGAAGTAAATTCAAAACTCCAAAAGCATATATAAATCATAATAAAATAGAGACCCCAAATAAGTAACGTATGCATAATAAATGCAAATTTACGTTCCATATTAATTACCGATAATAATCCTTCGGCAAATTGCTTAAGCAAATCGGTTATTTTAATATAAACTTTGGTATGCCGGATTTTATCACGTAATAAATATATTGCTAAAATAATTACTACAAACACAGCCAAACTAGTTGCTACAAAGCCCCATGATGAAGTAAGATTATATAAATTATCTTTCATTTCGGGATTATTATCTAAAAGCAACAATATTTTATCAAACTGAGTAAGTAAAACTACAGCTAAAAGTATAAAAAGCATAACCATGTCAACAGCACGCTCAATAAAAACAGTTCCAAGTAGTTTTGTAAAAGGAACTTTCTCGTATTTATTAACAATGCCACAACGAATAATTTCGCCCGACCTAGGTAATGCTAAGTTTGAAAGATACATTATTAATACAGCAAAAAAGGTATTAACTGTACGTGGTTTATAACCCAATGAGTTAATAAGAATTTTCCACCTAACAGCTCTGCTAAAATGACTTAACAGTCCTAAAAGAACAGAAAGAATTAACCATTTATAGTCGGCTTCTTTAAGTGCTGCTTCAATTTCAGTAATATTTTGGTCTTTATATACCCAAAAGAAAATTGCTATTCCCACTGTAAAAAACAGTGTGAATTTTATTGTATTTTTAAGTTTCGTATTCAAAATCTAGAATTTTATTTTCACAAAAATAAAAAATATATTGAGAATTACTATTTGCTTTTAGTTATTAGTTTATTTTTTAATAAAAAAGCGACAAAATTTAGATTTTGTCGCTTTTAAGGTGATAGAGTTAACAAATACGATTAACTAATTTGTGTTTTTTGTTTTTCCAGCCGGCTTTGTCTAAAATATCAAAATAATCACAAACTCTTTTTTTTCATTATTAGACTTTTTAGTTGATTAATTCTATCTTGTATCTCTATGATAATTCCAATACTTTTTTCAAAAATTTTCTCTTTTATTTTTATTTCAGTTACTCAATTAATCTTTTCTAATTCTTGATTTAGCTCATTTGTTTTTGTTCGTTGTAATAATCATAATTTATTTACACTGCATATATCAGATGTTTCCAACTGACATAATTCATGGTAAATAAACATGGTTTTCCAACTATTTTACTCAAATACAGTAGTTTAATGGTGGTATTGACCTGTCTTCAGCTTAAATTATTCCCGAAACCCTATATAAGACCACTTTTAAGCGATTTAAGACACTTTTAATATTTTGCGACAATTAGGCTAAAAGCATGTTGTTGTGATGTTTATGATGATTTATGTTTAATGTTTTTTTGTGATGGAAGTTGATTTTTTTTAAAAGACCCGACCTGCCTTCGTCCGCAGGACAATGTAGCGTCAATCCTTATTCAGAGTCATTATTAATTCCACACTTTTTTAAAGCAAAAATGACACATTGTTATGTTACATATTATTAGGATGTTATGTGCTTTGAAATTATTTACACGACAATGTGTCTGTGCGTTTTTGGTAAGAGTGCGACAATATGTCTGAAAAATTGATTGGAACAGAGTTTGTAAATAGTAAATTGAATTTCGAAATTCTTTATTAATAAATTGTTTAATTTAAAAATGGAGGAAATATCATGAACTTAGTAAAATTCACAAATCAGTATCCAAACGTATTTGATCGTTTTTTTGACAGTAATGTATTTGACTGGAATAACAGACATTTTTCAGAAACAAACACAACATTACCATCGGTAAACATAAAAGAAAATTTAGATGAATTTTTAATTGATGTTGCTGCTCCTGGTTTTGAAAAAGGAGATTTTAATATCGAAATTGATAACGATGTATTAACAATCTCATCTGAAAAGAAAATTGAAAACGAAGAAAAAGATGGTGAAAGAGTAACTCGAAAAGAGTTTTCTTACCAATCGTTTATTCGCTCGTTTACATTACCGGTATTGGTTGACAGAGAAAAAATTAATGCAAAATACGAAAATGGAATATTAAGTATTGCAATTCCTAAAAAGGAAGAAGCAAAACCAAAACCAATTAAAAAGATTGAAATATCTTAAAATAAGATTAAGTTCCAGAGTGCTGAAGATCTCAGCACTCTGAATTAAGCTTAGTTATCTGTCAGATAATAATTCGGGCTAACTTTCTAATTTTGTTAACTTATTTGTAAATGTAAAATTTGAAACTATGCGACAAATTATTCTAGGAGTATCTTTATTTTTATCAGTTCTAGTAGGTTGTAAAGGTCAAGTAAATGATAAAACTGGTAGTAATAAGTTAGATACAATAAATAAAATAGAACCAAAAACTAACATAAAAGTAAATAAAGAATATGATGAAAATGGGAATTTAATAAGGTACGATTCAACATATTCTTATTATTACTCAAATATTGAAGGAGACAGCTTGTTGAGAGATAGTGTGTTTAATAAATTTAGAAACTTTTTTCACGAAGAATATAATTTTTCCGATGAACCTTTTTTTAATAATTTGTTTTTTCAGGACTCTTTATTAAAATATGATTTTTACAATAATGATTTTTTTATAAAAAGATTTAAGAATAACCAAATGCAAATGAATGATTTCTTTTTGCAGATGGACTCTTTAAAAAATCGTTTTTTTGAATATCAATTTTCTCAACCAAACAAATAAAACACAAAAAATAATAAGATGAATCTAAATAATTATACAATAAAATCGCAAGAAGTTATACAGCAGTCGCAACAGATAGCTCAAGGTTTTTCGCATCAACAGATAGAAAATGCTCATATATTAAAAGCTGTTTTTGAGGTTGACGAAAATGTATTGCCTTTTATTTTAGGAAAACTAGGCGTAAATGCTGATATTTTTCAAAAAACATTAGACAGTATTATTAAAAGCTTTCCTAAAGTTGAAGGGGGTGAAATAATGCTATCTCGCGATGCCGGCAAAATGCTTAATGATGCAGCAAATCTTGCAAAAAAAATGAAAGATGAATACGTTTCTATTGAGCATTTATTATTAGCAATTTTAAAATCAAAAGATAGTGTTTCGCAATTAATGAAAGATAATAGCATTAATGAGAAAGATTTATCGGCTGCTATAAATGAACTTAGAAAAGGTAAAAATGTAACATCTCAAAGTCAAGAAGATACATATAACTCACTTGATAAATATGCAAAAAACTTAAACAAACTTGCAAATGATGGAAAATTAGACCCTGTTATTGGGCGAGATGATGAAATTCGTAGAATTTTGCAAATTTTATCGAGAAGAACAAAAAATAATCCTATGCTTGTGGGTGAACCTGGAACCGGTAAAACCGCTATAGCAGAAGGTTTGGCTCATAGGCTTGTAAAAGGAGATGTGCCTGAAAATTTACAAGACAAAATAGTATATTCCCTTGATATGGGAGCTTTAATTGCCGGAGCAAAGTATAAAGGTGAGTTTGAAGAGCGTCTTAAATCTGTTGTAAAAGAAGTTACAGCTGAAGATGGTAGAATTATTCTATTTATCGACGAAATTCATACTCTAGTAGGAGCAGGCGGTGGACAAGGTGCCATGGATGCGGCAAATATTCTTAAACCTGCACTTGCTCGTGGCGAGTTAAGAGCTATTGGGGCAACTACTTTGGATGAATATCAAAAATATTTTGAAAAAGATAAAGCTCTTGAACGTAGGTTTCAAAAAGTAATGGTTGATGAGCCGGACAGAGAAAGTGCTATTTCGATTCTTAGAGGAATTAAAGAAAAATACGAAACACATCATAAAGTAAGAATTCAGGATAGTGCAATTATTTCTGCTGTTGAACTTTCGCAACGTTATATTTCAGATAGATTTTTGCCTGATAAAGCTATTGATTTAATGGATGAGGCTTCGGCAAAATTACGATTAGAAATTAATTCAAAACCTGAAGAACTTGATATTTTAGACCGCAAAATAATGCAGTTTGAAATAGAACTTGAAGCTATTAAGCGTGAAAATGATAAATCAAAGATTTCGCAAATAAAAAAAGAACTTGCAAATTTAAAAGAAGAAAGAGAACTTATTTATGCTAAATGGAAATCGGAAAAAGAATTAGCTGAAAATGTACAAATAGCTAAGGCAAAAATTGAAGAATATAAGCAAGAAGCTGATAAAGCTGAACGTGAAGGTGATTTTGGCTTGGTTGCCGAGCTTAGATATGGAAGAATAAAAGAGCAAGAAGCATTATTCGAAGAATTACAGGAAGAATTACAAAAAAATAAAGATAATACACTTATAAAAGAGGAAGTTACAAGCGAAGATATTGCCGAGGTAGTTGCTCGCTGGACAGGTATTCCTGTAAGTAAAATGCTAAGCAGTGAGCGTGAAAAACTATTAAGGCTTGAAGACGAATTGCATAAACGTGTTGTTGGACAAAATGAGGCAATACAAGTTGTGTCGGATGCAGTTAGGCGTTCAAAAGCTGATTTGCAAGATGGAAATCGCCCAATTGGTTCGTTCCTATTTTTGGGAACTACCGGAGTGGGAAAAACGGAACTTGCTAAAACTTTAGCCAATTATTTGTTTAATGACGATGCAGCAATTACCAGAATTGATATGAGTGAATACCAAGAACGCCATGCTGTTAGCAGACTTGTAGGAGCACCTCCCGGATATGTTGGTTATGATGAAGGAGGACAATTAACCGAGGCTGTTCGCAGAAAACCTTACTCTGTGGTACTGCTCGATGAAGTTGAAAAAGCACATCCGGATACTTTTAATATTTTATTACAGGTATTGGATGAAGG
>JAOZLS010000478.1 GCA_029934705.1 Bacteroidales bacterium
TTGCCGGAACTGTAATTACAGCTTCAGTAACATCTTGTCCTAAATAATCTTCGGCTGTTTTCTTCATTTTTTGAAGTACCATTGCCGATAATTCTTGAGGAGTATATAATCTTTCGTCTATTTTTATTCTTGGAGTATTGTTTTCACCTTTCACTACTTTGTAAGGAACTCGTCCTACTTCTTTAGCTACATTATCAAAAGTTTCACCCATAAATCTTTTTATAGACGAAATAGTTTTTTCAGGATTTGTAATTGCTTGACGTTTTGCTGGGTCTCCAACTTTACGTTCGCCACCTTCAATAAAAGCAACTATCGAAGGAGTAGTCCTTTTCCCCTCACTGTTAGGGATAACTACGGGTTCGTTTCCCTCCATTACAGAAACACATGAATTTGTTGTACCTAAGTCTATACCTATTATTTTTCCCATTTTTATATATATTTAATAAAGTTTATATTCGTTTTCAATTTGTTTTAATCAATCTTTATGCCGTTTGGTTTTTACTGTTTTTTTATGACAAAAAGGCATGTTTTAAGTCAGAATAAGTATTTTACGGATAAATATTCAAGTCAAAATAACTGAATGGGTGAAAAATAGATGATTGTATTTAGTAGTTTTAATTAATTAAATTAGTTTTGTTGAAATGCTGACAGCTTTGTATATATAAATAGAATTTTTATATGTCTAGTGATAATTTATTGCAATGTCTTTATATTTAGAAGAGTAGTGTAGTTTTGTGTGAATTTTTATAATAGTATTGCAAAATTGAATTCAGCATAGAGTATTTATTATTAATTTTTTTATTGAGTAGATATAATTTAAATGAAAAAAGGTGTGAAAATAAGATTTTTAGTGGCAATAATAGTTTTAGGTTTATTGTTTTCTTGTGAAAAAGAAAGTCCAAATCTGTTAAATCAAGAGCCTGTACTGCTATTCAAATCAGGATTTGAAGGAGATGTTTATATTGACAGTATAGCGTATGAAGGTAATGAAGATTATCGTTATATAAGAGGAACAGATGCTGAAACTGGATATACATGGCCAATAAATATTTTGGGAGCCGAAAATAGTGCATTGCATTATGTTGATGATGATAACCATAAAGCAGTTTTTGCTGAGTTGCAGACTATAATTGGACATAATGGTAACCAGACAGTAGCACTTTATCTTCAAGAAAATTATAACATAGATGTTACCCAATGTCCTTATGAAATTATAGATATAAAAGAAGGGACAAAAGATTTGTATATAAGATTTTGGATGAAGTTGGATAGTGTCAGTTTATTTGAGCCAAATATGTGGAGAACATTTTTTGAATGGAAATCAAAAGACTATGCTAAGGGTAGGGGGTTTAGGTTAATCTCGTTTATTTATACCGATGATGACGGTATTCCATATTGGCATTTTCAAGGCGATAAAAACTCTGAGCATCCTATTTGGGAAATAGATAATAAAGATATAAAAGTGCCTGCAAATGAGTGGTTTCTTAATGAATTTTATTGGCATTGGAGCGAAGGCGAAGATGGTATAACATCATGGAAAGTTAATGAGCAATTAATAGGAGAATATCACGGAGCTACAACTAGGCGTGGTAAACCGATTGATTTTATAATGATAGGGCAAATTTATGGAAATGTTAATCCAAAATATCAGTGGATTGATGATATTGAGATATGGAGTGGCAAATACCTAAATTGAGCGATTACAAACTTTGAAAATTACTAATTAGAGTTTGTCCATAAAGTCGTCATTTATGTCATTTCGATAATTTTTTTTCAAAATTGAGAAATCTTCTTCGCTATTAGCTAGGACATTTAGATTTCTCCCTACTGGTCGAAATGACAATAATCAAAATATTTAGAGACTTTATAGACGGACACTAATTATTTAGCACTAAAAGGATTTCAATTTTTTTTACATATTAATAAGATGTTCTCAAAATTTAAGAAACCTTTTTAGTACTAAAGCATAGGCAATTTTCTTTGTTCGCAATTGCTCAATTTAGGTTCTAGTCTAAAGTATTTATAAAGTATAAAAAAAGGTGCAAAATAAATTTGCACCTTTTTTAGAATTAATAAAATTATAAAATGTGTTTACTTTGCAGATGCAGCAACATCGTCAACTGTAACGTCTGCAAAATTATTACCCCAAGTATGATTGATGTAATTTGCTACATCAGAAATCTCCTGATTAGTTAATTGATCTTTAAATGAAACCATAGCAGTACCGTCAACTCCGTTTACAACTGTATTAATATTGCACGCCTTATCTTTTAAGGTAGGGAAAGCTTCATTTCCTTCACCATTTTCTTGATGACATACTTGACAGGTTTTTACATAAACGTCTTTCCCCGCAGAATAATCGGCAACAGTAGCATCTCCTTCAGCATTTTCATCTTCTACTTTTGTATTTTGTTCTGTGTTTGTGTCATCTTTAGTTTCTTCTTCTCCTCCGCATGAAACCAATGATAGGCTAAACACGAATAAAATTGCTAAAATTGATAATGTTAATTTTTTCATTGTAACTGTTTTTTTTAATAAGTATTAATTTACTTTATCTTTACAAGGTTAGATGTTTTATTGTTGTTTACTTGTAATTTTGCTTCTCCTGTTTTTTCAGAGAAACCATCACTATCATAAATTACTCGTCCTGTCCCATTGTCAATCCAGACTTCTGCTTCATTTCCATTATTATCAATCATAAAGTTTGCAACATAGAAATCTCTAATACCACCATCTTCTAAAGTACCAGATATTACCATTATTGCTGTAGCTTTAAATACCCATAATTGAGTTGAATTTATTTCACAAAACACACTAAATTTATCGTCTTCTCCTACAATAAAAGAGCCTAGACCTATGCCTGTTTCTGGACCATTATCGTAATCTATTTCAACGGTTAAATCTCTTTTGTCAAAGTTTTTAAT
>JAOZLS010000479.1 GCA_029934705.1 Bacteroidales bacterium
ATCAAATATTACGTAAGAAGTAATTTCAGGAAAAGTAACTTTAGAGTTTTTTGATGCAATTAGTATGAAACCGATTAATAGTATAATTGTGAAAACTGAAAGTTCAGAAAAAACATTTACTGTTAAAGCAAAAGGTAATTC
Organism: Bacteroidales bacterium; assembly: GCA_029934705.1. Classification (GTDB taxonomy): domain Bacteria; phylum Bacteroidota; class Bacteroidia; order Bacteroidales; family JAADGE01; genus DZBS01. The sequence goes on from JAOZLS010000479.1 coordinate 142, forward strand.
GCTAATATCGTGGCAATTAGAAATACCCGAAGATTTAGGGCCTGTTGTTTACAAAGTTATCGCAAAATCAAAAAAGTTTAGCGACGGCGAGCAAAAAGCAATTCCAGTTTTAACAAACCGAATGTTAGTTACAGAGTCAATGCCATTGCCAGTAAAAGGAAGCGGTACAACTATTTTCAACTTTAAAAAACTTACTAGCAAGAAAAAGTCTAAAACATTAAAGCATCATAAACTTACACTTGAATTTACATCGAACCCAGCTTGGTATGCAATTCAGGCACTACCATATTTAATTGAATATCCTTACGAATGTACCGAGCAAACATTTAGTAGGTTTTATGCAAATAGTATTGCATCGCATATTGCAAATTCAAATCCTAAAATTAAACGAGTTTTTGATTCTTGGAAAAACACAAATTCTGATGAGCTTATCTCAAATTTAGAAAAAAATCAAGAGCTTAAATCTGTATTACTTCAAGAAACTCCTTGGGTGCTAAATGGAAAAAGCGAATCGGCACGAAAGAAAAGGGTAGGGCTACTATTCGATTTAAATCGCATGTCTAATGAGCTTGATATAGCTCTGCTGAAAATACAAAAAGCCCAAACAATTAATGGTGGCTGGCCTTGGTTTAAAGGTATGAGAGAAAGCAGATATATTACTCAACATATTGTTACTGGACTAGGACATTTAGATAAATTGGGTGTTAAATCTGTAAAAGAAGACAAGATAACTTATAACATGCTTAAAAAAGCAATGCGATATTTGGATAATAGAATTGTTGAAGATTATAAATATTTACAAAAGTACTATACAAAGGCTGAAATGGAAAATAATCATCTTTCATATACAGCAATTCAATATATGTACGCATCAAGTTTTTTTCCAGAATTACAAAAAACAGGCGATACAAAAATTGCTTTTGATTATTACCTGCAACAAGCTGATAAATATTGGATAAGTCAATCACACTACATGCAAGGAATGATTTCTCTCGTACTTTTTCGAAATAATAAAATAACAACAGCTAAGGATGTTTTAAAATCGTTAAAAGAAAAATCAATAACTCATAAAGAGTTAGGCATGTATTGGAAAGAAAACACAGGAGGTTGGTATTGGTATCAAGCACCAATTGAAACTCAAGCTATTATGATTGAAGCATTTTCGGAAGTAACACAAGACGAACAATCCGTTTTTGAGTTAAAAGTTTGGTTGCTAAAACAAAAGCAAACACAAGACTGGAAAACCACAAAAGCTACAACCGAAGCTGTTTATGCTCTATTAATGCAAGGAACAGACTGGCTTGCAAATGACGAAATACCAGAAATTACTTTAGGTAAAATTAAAATTGACCCTGAAAAAATGGACGGTGTTAAGGTTGAAGCAGGTACAGGATATTTTAAAACTTCATGGAGTGGCTCCGATATTAAATCGGATATGGGTAATGTAAAAATTACCAAAAAGAGTGATGGAATAGCTTGGGGATCATTATATTGGCAATATTTTGAAGACCTAGATAAAATTACACCTCACGAAACACCTCTAAAATTAAAAAAACAACTATTTGTTGAAAGAAACACAGATAGAGGAAAAGTAATTGAACCAATAAATAAAACAGACATAAAAGTTGGCGATAAAATTATTGTAAGAATAGAACTTAGAGTTGACCGTGCAATGGAATATGTTCACATGAAAGATATGCGAGCATCGAGTTTTGAACCTATAAATATTTTTTCAGGTTATAAATATCAAGGCGGATTGGGATATTACCAAAGTACAAAAGACGCATCAACAAATTTCTTTATCGATTATTTGCGAAAAGGAACCTATGTATTTGAGTATCCACTAAGAGTAACCCACGAAGGCGATTTCTCAAATGGAATAACAACAATACAATGTATGTATGCACCAGAATTTACCTCACACTCCGAAGGAGTTAGAGTAAAAGTAAAACCTTCAAAATAGAAAGTTATTAATTGATAAAATTTAATATTTAGAACCTTAATTCCCCCTTATAAAGGGGGGTAGGGGGATTTTACCGAATAACCAAAGGCAAACAATACACGAATGTCAAGTCCATTTTACTTTGCACATGTCAGGTGTTTTCCACCTGACATTTACATCTAATTTTGATTGAACTCAATCTTAATTAATTTTCATTCGATTTTTTATCATTTTATTTCTTTTCATTTACATCAAATTCTAATTATCGAATTCCACACTTTGGAGCTTCATTCTTAACTTGATAACCATGATATCAAAGCTTTGGGTATAATAGATTAAATATTTGTATTTATTAGTTGAATTTAGATGTAAAAAAGTACAGAATACAATATTATTAGAATTAATTTCGTAAATTTGTATATAAATTAAGTGCTGTTTTACTTATTTTGTCGAGCTAAACAATAATTAGTATGTTAAATATTAAAAAACAAATGACAAAAATAGAAACTTTAAAAAACAATTTAATCAATAATATTAGCAAGTAAAAATGAAAAATTATTACTTGCTATAAATGATATTCTTCATTCAACTAAATCTAAAGATATATCTTCACTAGCATTAGAACATATTGAAATGCTTAATATGAGTGAGAAAGATATTTTAAATGGAAATTTAATTTCAGAATCTGAATTAAATAATTTAGACTCGAAATGGATGAATTAACTGTCTTTTGGACAGCAACAGCTGTAATACCAATTATGAGTCAAAACACCCGACAAATTCGTTATATTTTTCCGTTTTTCTTCACTTAAAATTATAACCATAGCTACGG
>JAOZLS010000480.1 GCA_029934705.1 Bacteroidales bacterium
AATATATTCTTTTTACTCCTGAAAGGTTGTCCTTACTAGTAATTACAATTCTATTTTTAGGACCTATTATTCCAGATATCTGAGGACCTGTTATTTCCATTTCAATTTCAGGAGCAGTAATATCAATTGTAAATTCTAAGGATTTTGTGGCTTCAACATTTCCTACTATATCTGTAGCATAGTATCCAATTTTAGTAGATCCCTCTTTATTTAGATTAATTGGTGAGTTGTATTCTGTGGTACCTGCTCCATTAATTGTTACAAATGTTTTCTCAACACCTGAAACAGCATCTTTTGATTGTAAAGTAAGTGATAAATTTTTACCATAATACTTAATTCCTGATGCATAATACTCGGGTGCACCTGAAAGATCTGAGTTTGTATTTGGTGATTTTCCATCTGCTTGTACATGAAAAAGAACATCTTGTTTAGGCAGAATGTATTGTTTTGTTTCTGAATGAACTTTCCAAGGAGTATGTATTGAGTTTATTCCTTCGGTATCAAAATAAAAAGGATTTGAATGTTCTCCAGCTCCTTTTAGTAACAGCTTCTCAGAATTATTATCTGCTGAATTGGAAATCCATAAATAAACAGGTAAATCCTTGTTTATATATACAAGCCCATCATTTTTTATAAGCATTGTTTTTTTTACAGTACTGTTTTGTGCATTTGTTAAAACAGAAAATAACATGAACATTAGTAATAAGGTTGGTAAAAGAACGTTTTTCATAAGATAAAGTTTTATATTTTAAATATTATTTTTATTATATATATTTACATATACTCAGTTTTTCTGTTTTTGTTTCATTTATTTTTTATAAATATGAATATTCTTTAAAATGTTTTTTTTAATTGACTAGCACTTAAAAGATTAGACTGTTTTTTTTTTTGAGTATTTATTATTCACAATGTATTGGAGACTATACATGTTGTAAAATTTTATTATATTCTGGAATTTGTTCTTTCTTTTAAGAAAGCTTTTGGAGTCAGTAATTACAAAGGTATATACCAAACATAAATTAAACATTTTATTCCTATAATAAAAGAGACAGCTTAAATTAAGCTGCCTCTTTTACTGTTTAACTATATTTATATTATTTTATGAATTTCTGAGAATATGTTTCTCCGTTGATGTTTATTCTTGCAAAGTAAACACCTTTTGGAAGGTTACTAGTATTAATTGAACCTGTTGAATTATTTTCTGTTGTGGTTCTTTTTATTACCTGACCTGTAATTGAAATTATTTCGATTTGTGCATTAACATTTTTATTAAAATTAATGTTTAATACATCATTTACTGGATTTGGATATAGAGTAAATGTATTTTGAATTTGTGTTTGCTCAATTCCTGCTGCTGCATCATAATGTATAGCATGAGCTTGTAATATTTCGCCTCCATAAGTTACATTTTTTGTATCTGTTGGGTTTTCAAAAATTACTATTTCCATTTCAAAAGCACTTAAACAGCTGTCGCTTCCTGCAATTAATAGAACTGTATAAACTCCAACTTCTGAATAAACATGATAAGGGTTTTGCTCGTTGCTTGTTTGACCGTCGCCAAATTCCCATTCCCATGTGTTTGCTCTTGGCATTGTAAGGTCATAAAACTGTACTGCAATTGCTGTTGAATCAAATTGAGGATAGAAAAATGCATTGCAATCTCCAGTATTTCCAAAGTCTTCTATATATACAACTTGTTCCAAAGTATTTGAGCAACTATCAGTATAAATTGTTAGAGATACAACATATTCGCCTTCTGTTGAGTAGGTATGTGATGGGTTTTGGTCTGAGCTTCCTGTTCCATCGCCATAATTCCATTGCCATGCTACTATTTCTGCGTTATCACCTCCCCACGATAAATCCTGGAAGTTTACTGATAAGAAATCGTTATTATTATATTCTGTAATAAATAGTGCTTGACAACCTTCTGGGTACCACTGGTTTTCGCCAATCCAAACATAATATTCTGCTGTAGCTGAACAAGCATCTCCTGATTCTATAGTTAATTGAACTAGGTATTGTCCTTCTTCTGTGTAATTGTGTGAAGGGTATTGCTCGTTGCTTGTTTCTCCATCGCCAAAATCCCAAGTCCATGAACTTACTCCGTATTCTGAGTATGAAATGTCTATAAATTGTACTGTGTTATAGTTTAAAGAATCAAAAATAAAATAAAAGTCTGCAAAGCAACGCTCTGTATTTACTGAATCTTCTATTACATAAACCTGATCTTCAAAAGTTATTGTTCCACACTCGTCATTGTTTGCAGTTAATAAAACTGTGTATTCTCCTGCTTGTGCGTATAAATGTGTAGGATTCGTTAGTGTACTTGTTGCTCCATCGCCAAAGTTCCATGTAAAACTTGTAGTGTCTGCTCCATCTAAAAATGGGAAAAATTGTATTGCTAAAGGTTCTGCAGGACTAGGATTTACATAGTAGAAAGATAAATCACACTCGATATTTACTTCTGAGCATACTTCAAAGTCAACTACTTCTTCTCCTGGTTGTGTTACAATTATTGTTTCAGTGTAATATTGCCAGCAACTTTCAGCAAGTAATTCAATATTAACAACTGATGAGTCGTTTGTTAAGTTTAAAAGAATAGAATATTCTCCTGTACCTGTAGTATAAGCAACGTATCTGCTTGTACTATCATTATCAACAGTAATTGTAACCATTTGGTTTGTAATAGCATTTCCAAGGTCGTCTGTTACTGTTCCTGAAACGACAAAATCATAAGCCTGTGAGTTAAAACCCATCAGTATAATGCTTAAGAATAAGACTGAATTTAATAGAACTTTTTTCATTGTATAAAAATTTAGTGTTAATAAAAATAATTAATACAAATATAAGGGGCTTTGCTTTGAGTTGAAATAAGTAATTTACCAAAACTCATACGTAATTTGCGTAGTTGTTT
>JAOZLS010000015.1 GCA_029934705.1 Bacteroidales bacterium
GGCAGTTTATTTTTGTGTTGGAAAGATAAGTATTATTTTTTTGCATCTTATCTTTTGCTACAATTAAAAATGCTCAACACTAATATAGAATATTCAATTTATTGAAAAATTTATACTAAATTATTTGCTTTTCTCTTAGAATGCTTAGCGGGGTTGTGAAATATTATCTTCTGCTTTTATATAATACCAAGCACCTTCAATATGAGTTAGTTTTCCGAAAACATCTTCTTTTTCAGGTAATATCTCAATATTGTAAAAGAAAAAAATTATATTTTTCTTATTATCAATTTGAAAGATAATACCATCATTGAAATGTACTAATTGTTTAATATCCAAATCAAATATAAATTCCATTGTGTTTTTCAGATAGGATTCTATCGAATCATTAGGGATATTGAAATGTTCACAAATATGAGTTTTTGCTGAGTCGCTTATGTGACTAAAAGTAACTATACTATCAATTTTAAAAATGCCAAATCTTCCTTCAAAAATTGAATCACTACTAACAGCAAAACCTTTTGCAGGTTCTTTATGTGTAGGATGAACAGATGTAAATCGCCAACCATTAACTTTGTTGTAATTGTATTTTTTTAAAATCTCATATTTTTTTTTAAAATATTCTTTATCTTTTGTTTCGTTCTTCACATTACAAGCCTGTGTTACGAATACTAATATTAATATATAATTTAAAATACATTTCATTAATTGGTTATTATACATTTTTATTATTTTAAGAAATAATCAATAGCACCTTTTATTATCTCAGAATTATCAACAGACTTGTTTGTGTCTGGAAGAGTAGGTTCAAGATTTGATATTTTTGACAATACTTTGAAATACCAATTAAAACCTCTTTCAAGAGAATTTTGGTCATCAAGAGAATCAAAAGCCATATGTTCGAAAAGATTATTTATCATACCTCCGCCTTTTATTTCATATAACCAAAAACCTAGAGCTGCCGACTCAGCAGCAAAAAGAAAATTACCAAAATTACTCATGTTTTCACCATAATAGGCTCCTTTATCATCTTTAATAACAAATATAGTATTTGGCTCATCCCACATAAAACCTGTATGAAATTTAGCATCCATTTTGCCACTTTTTTGTTCTTTCAAAATATAATCAACAGGATTTTCTTGAGCATTTTTTTCATACACTCCACTTTCAGTGATATAACCGTATAATTCTTTGTTGGGTAGAATCCTTATTTTAGAAGTCCATTCTTCATTTGTCAAATTTTCTTCTTTTAATATATTTATTTCCTTTTGTGTCTTAATCATAAGTTTACCATTTTCATATATTTGTCCTATATCTAAAACAAAAGAGAGAGTTGTATTACCTTCCTTGTCCTGTTGAATACCACGAAAACTCTTTTTATAGTGTCCTTTAGAAACTATGGTTTTTCCTGTGTAGTTTCCGCTTGCGTCAAAAACAAAAGTTGTTAAGCGTCCTTCCCATTTGTAAAGATGCATATCGACATTTTGATTTTCCTCTGCCCCATCCAAATCAATAAAACTAATCGGTTTATTCCCTGCATACTGATAAGGAGTATAATAAGGATATTTAAACTGCAACGGATCTGTGCTTATAAAGCACGCAACTTCTAACTTACTATAATTCTCATATTTTGGGCTACAATTTCTCATTTAGCTGTAAAGATAGATTTTTAGGTTTATAAATTACAAGATTGAACCTTATAAAATGAGTTTTAGATTTTTGTAATAAAGTAATAAGGAAAATCCGTATTAAGAAATTGACAATAGGGAATAATACCAATTATAATTTAGATATTTTTTATTTATAGATATTTTCAACTTTTCAATCTGGATATAAGTTATTAAAAAAAATAAATGCAACGCCCACATGCGGTCTTTTCATGTATTTACAAGTGCAAAATTACAATAATCATTATCTTGTGTATTTTTAAATTAATCTAATGTGTTTCATCTATTAAAATATTTTTCTTATTTAGCATTAATATCTAAATAATTTTAACTTATTTTGAGGATTATTCAATTCAATATATTTTTACAATGAAAATTATTATTGCAGGAGCAGGGTCTGTTGGTACTTATCTAGCAAAAATGCTCTATAAAGCAAAAAAGAACATTATTGTTATCGATAACGACAAAACACGTTTAGGATATATCGATTCTCATTTTGATTTTCTTACAGTTAATGGATCAGCAACATCTATGGAAGTACTAAATTACGCCGATGTAAAACGTGCCGATTTATTTATTGCTGTTACCGAAATTGAAGAAATTAATATAACATCTGCAATATTAGCAAAGAAATTAGGTGCAAAAAAAACAATTGCTAGAGTTGCAAACAAAGAATATTTTCAACTAAAAAACAGTCAGTTTTTTAAAGAATTAGGAATTGATGAACTAATTTCGCCCGAAATATTGGCAAGTAAAGAAATTAGTGAAATATTAAACCAAACAGGGGCAGCAAAGTCATTCGATTTTGCAAATGGAAAACTTTCACTTTTTGTAATAAAGTTAGAAAAGAATGCACCTATAATTGGTAAAACACTAGAAGAAGTAACTTCCGAAACAAAAAACTTTGATTATAGAGCTGTTGCAATAACTCGCCACAACAAAACAATAATTCCTTATGGCGATGATGTTTTTCAAGAAAATGACCTCTTTTATGTTATGTGTAATGAAAAAGGGGTACCCGAATTAATGAAATATTCCGGAAAACAAAAATTTGTTGTAAAAAATATAATGATAATGGGAGGCAGTCGAATAGGTATTAAAACAGCTATTAGATGTCAGGATAAATGTTCGGTTAAATTAATTGAGTTAGAAAAAGAAAAAAGTATTGCAATTGCTGATGAACTGGAGAAAACACTTGTTATTAGTGGAGACGGACGAGACGATGACTTACTAATTGAAGAAGGTATCGAAAAAATGGATGCTTTTATTGCTGTTACAGGCAACTCCGAAACTAATATTTTATCTTGCTGGCACGCTAAAAAACTAGGTGTAAGAAAAACAATTGCCGAGGTCGAAAATATGGATTATCTTGATATAGCTGAAAAAATGGATATTGACACTATCATTAATAAAAAATTGATAGCAGCAAGCCATATATACACACATACCCTGTCGGCAAAAGTCTCGTCAGTACAATGTTTAATTGAAACTGAAGCAGAAATATTAGAATTTATTGTAGCACCTAAAGCCAGAATAACAAGAAAAAAACTAAAAAACACTAAATTGCCAACTAAATGCATTATTGGAGGAGTTATTAGAGGCGATTCTGTGTTTATAGCAAAAGGAGAAACCAAAATAGAAGATGGCGACAGAGTAGTTGTCTTCTCGCTACCCGAAGCAATAGAAAAAATATCGAAATTCTTTAAATAATATGTACTCAAATAGAAAATCAGCAATAAATCATGGGATGATTATTAGAGTGTTAGGCTCATTATTAATTATTGAATCATTCTTTTTGCTACTTTCATTATTCGTTTCGTTTATATATACCGAAACCGATTATATGTCATTTGGTTACACAATAATAATTGCACTAGGTTTAGGAATTATATCGCGAATAACAACCGGAAAAGTTGACAAAAGAATAGGCAAAAGAGAAGGTTTTATAATTGTAAGTAGTATTTGGGTATTATTCTCAATAATTGGTGCATTACCATTTATATTTAGTGGGAATATAACAAATTTTACCGATGCTTTTTTTGAAACAATTTCAGGTTTCACCACAACAGGAGCTTCTATTTTAAATGATATCGAATCCTTGCCTAATAGCTTGCTCTTTTGGCGAAGTATAATTCAATGGATGGGTGGCATGGGAATTATTGTGCTTTCTTTAGCAATATTGCCACTATTAGGAATAGGCGGAATACAACTATTTTCGGCTGAAGTTCCAGGTCCAGTTCCCGACAAATTACATCCACGCTTTTCCGAAACAGCAAAACGACTTTGGGGTTTATACATAATTTTCACAATTATTGAAACTATTTTACTAATGTTTGGTGGTATGGACTGGTTTGATGCAATAAACCACTCGTTTACAACTATGGCTACTGGCGGATATTCAACAAAACAAGCCAGTGTAGCATATTTTACTTCGCCATACATACACTATGTAATTACATTGTTTATGTTTATTGCAGGAACAAATTTCACATTAGCATACTTTGGTTTTAAACTTCAATTAAAAAAAATATATAAAAATGAAGAATTTAGATATTATTTTTTCATTACGCTAATAGCCTCATTAATAATTGCAACTGTCTTATACTTAAAACACGATTTATCTTTAGAACAATCTTTTAGAGATGCAACATTTCAGGTAGTGTCCATAATTACAACAACAGGTTTTGCAACAGCTGATTATCTAACATGGTATCCATTTCTTGTAGTATTAATTTTTATGGTAATGTTTATAGGTGGTTCAGCTGGTTCAACAGGTGGCGGTATTAAAGTAATGCGAATTTTAATATTGATGAAAAATAGTGTAGCTGAATTTAAACGACTAATTCATCCAAATGCCATAATACCAGTAAGATATAATCATAAATCAGTGCCACCATCGGTAGTTACAAATATTTTGGCATTTATTGTAATATATATGTTGGTTTTTGTAATAGGAACTTTAGTAATGTCAGCAATTGGTCTAGATTTAGAATCATCAATGGGTTCGGTTATAGCAACACTTGGAAATATTGGACCAGGTATTGGCGATGTTGGACCAGCAAATAATTTTCATGACATCCCAACAGTAGGCAAATGGTTTTTATCATTCCTAATGCTTGTTGGCAGACTTGAACTGTTTACTGTATTGATATTATTTTCTCCAGCCTTTTGGCAAAAATAAAAACTTGTTAATTTTAGATTTATTCTTTTTAGCTTTATATTCTCTACTTATAACTTATAAAAAATCAATGTTTTATAAAAAGGGCTACTAAAATAAGTGAATTAATCACGCTAAGTTTTTATTATTCAATGATTTTAAGTAATTTTGCTTATTAATTTAAAGAAAAAAATAAAACGTGAATTATAACACAGATAAAAGTACACTTATTTTACCAGAATACGGACGCAATGTTCAGGATTTAGTAGAGCAAGCTGTTGAAATTAAGGATGATGAGGAACGAGCTAAATTTGTTCAAAAAATAATTGAATTAATGGGGCGCATGTATCCATATCTTAGAGATTTAAGAGATTTTAAGCATAAACTTTGGGATCACCTTGTAATAATGTCAAGCTTTAAACTTGAAGCTGACTCTCCATATCCTAGCCCTCAGGCTGTTACTTACTCAGAGCCTCCTGCTAAAATCCAATATAGCAATAAACGATTCAAATACCGACACTACGGAAAATCTGTAGTTAAATTATTAAAACATGCGTCGGAATTGCCAGAAGGCGAAGAAAAAACGACTCTTATTGGGCTAGCTGCAAACCACATGCGTAAACTTTATCTTACATGGAGTAAAACAACTGTTGAAGATTCAGAAATCTTTAATCATATAAACGAATTATCTGAAGGTAAAATTACAATTCCAGAAGGTATGGTATTGAGTAATATTAAAGTACAAAACAATTCAGTTCAAAGTGCTAAATATCAGTCAAAGAAAAAAAAGAGTTATAAAAAGAAACGTTAAGTAGTTTTTTCCTAGATTAGTAAGAGTTAGATTTGTTCAATATTATTTTGTTAAAAGTTAATTCTATAAAAAAAAAATATGTCTTCTTTTGAAATTAAAGGCGGTCTTAAATTAAAAGGCGAATTAGTACCTCAAGGTGCTAAAAACGAAGCCCTCCAAGTTATTAGTGCAGTACTAATAACACCAGAAACAGTTACTATAAAAAATATTCCTGACATTTTAGATGTTAATAATTTAATAAAATTATTAAGCAAATTAGGAGTAGAAGTAACAAAGAATAACGATACAGAGTACAGTTTTAAAGCTGAAAACGTTGACTTAGATTACCTGAAAACAGACGAATTTATGAGGGAGGGGTCAAAACTTAGAGGTTCAGTAATGATTTTAGGTCCTGTTTTAGCACGCTTTGGTAAAGCATTTATACCAAAACCGGGTGGCGATAAAATAGGAAGGCGAAGACTCGACACTCATTTTTTAGGCTTTGAAAAACTAGGTGCTGAATTTAATTACAATGCCGAAAATTCATGTTATACTGTTGAAGCTGAAAACCTAAAAGGAGAATACATTCTTCTTGATGAAGCGTCGGTAACAGGAACTGCAAACATACTTATGGCAGCAGTACTGGCAAAAGGAAAAACAACAATATATAATGCAGCTTGCGAACCATATATTCAGCAATTAAGTAGAATGCTAAATAGCATGGGAGCTAAAATTACAGGAGTAGGCTCAAATATGCTTCATATTCAAGGAGTAGAAAAACTAGGAGGAACAACTCATAAAATTTTGCCCGACATGATTGAAGTTGGTAGTTTTATTGGACTAGCAGCAATGACAGGCTCCGAAATAACAATAAAAGATGTTGGTTATAAGCATTTAGGAATTATCCCAAAATCTTTTCAGCGTTTAGGTATTAAAATGGAATTACGTGGCGATGATATATATATTCCATCACAAAGCAACTACACCGTAGATTCATTTATTGATGGCTCAATAATGACACTTGCCGATGCTCCTTGGCCTGGCTTAACTCCCGATTTATTAAGCGTATTATTAGTTGTAGCAACACAATCCAAAGGAAGTGTACTTATACACCAAAAAATGTTTGAAAGCAGACTGTTTTTTGTTGATAAATTAATTGATATGGGAGCACAAATTATTTTATGCGACCCACACCGTGCCACTGTAATTGGGCTCGACAATAAAGTTCAACTTAGAGCTGCCAATATGGTTTCGCCAGATATACGTGCAGGTATTGCACTAGTAATTGCAGCAATGTCTGCCGATGGTACAAGTATAATTCATAACATTGAGCAAATTGACAGAGGTTATCAAAATATTGACAAAAGACTTAATGCTATTGGTGCTTCAATAAAGAGATTATAAATTTAATCTAAATATAAAAGTTTGTAAATAGCTCTAAATTATTGTATAAATATTATTCATATTAATAATAGGCATAAGCACTCTTTTTAAAATATAAATAAGAATAGAAGTAATTACGCAAAATTAATTATATTTACTTTTTTATAAGTTACTGATAGTAATATATATGTAAAAGCACCTAAGCAATACTTCGACTAACACTCAGTGCAGGCATTAAGTAGAGCTTAGTGCATATTTTTGCAGAAAATTAAAATTGAAATAAGTGAAAGTTTTTGATATAAAAAATTATATAAGTTCAGAGCAAAAAATAGCAAAGGCAAATAGTAAGCCCGATGCTAAAAAATTGTATATTGAGACTTATGGCTGCCAAATGAATGTGGCAGACAGCGAAACTGTCAATTCTATTATGATTGACAATGGTTACGCATTAACAAGCGACTATAATGAAGCTGATATTATTTTTATTAATACATGCTCTGTAAGAGATAATGCCGAAAAAAAAATAAGAAATAGACTGAAAGTTTTAGGCTTTGTAAAACGCTCAAGACCAGGCGTACTTATAGGTATTATAGGTTGTATGGCCGAAAGATTAAAAGAGAAATTAGTAGAAGAAGAAAAACTTGTTGACATAGTTGCAGGACCAGACTCATACCGCACTTTACATAAGCTTGTGGCTGAAGCCGAAGGCGGGCAAAAAGCTATTAATGTTTTACTCTCCCGAGAAGAAACCTATGCCGAAATAAGCCCAGTAAGAAAAAGTGCAAACAGAGTAAGTGCTTTTGTTTCAATTACAAGAGGTTGCGATAATATGTGCTCGTTTTGCGTTGTACCATTTACACGAGGGCGAGAAAGAAGCAGAGAGCCCGAAACAATATTAAGAGAAGTTGACGAAATATTATCCGAAGGATATAAAGAAGTTACTCTTTTAGGACAGAACGTTGATAAATATAATTGGAATAATGGCGAAGTTAAATTTGCAAAACTCTTAGAATTAGTTGCAGAACGTAATACTGAGATGCGAGTACGTTTTTCTACTTCCTACCCACAAGATTTTACCGATGAGGTACTTCATACAATGGCAAAGTATGAAAATATATGTAATTACATACATTTACCAGTTCAGGCAGGTAGTAACAACATGCTAGAGAAGATGAAAAGAGGATATACCAGAGAGTGGTACCTTAATAGAATACAAGCGATAAAAACAATACTTCCCGATTGTGCAATTTCAACAGATTTAATTGCAGGTTTTTGTTCTGAAACAGAAGAAGACCATAAAGAAACATTAGCTTTAATGGAAGAAGTTGGCTACGCTAATGCTTATATGTTTAAATATTCTGTTAGAGAAGGAACTTTTGCCGAAAAAAACTTTAAAGATGATGTTCCAGAAGAAACTAAATCAAGACGATTAACTGAAATTATAAATTTACAAAGCAAATTATCTCTCGAAAGTAATAAAAAAGATGTAAATAAAACATTTACAGTTTTAGTAGAAGGAATATCAAAAAAATCTTCGGAAAGACTATATGGTCGTACATCTCAAAACAAAGTAATTGTTTTTTCGGGGAAACCAGACAAAATTGGAACTTATATAAAAGTAATTGTAACAAGTTGTACATCAGCAACACTACTTGGTCATGTAACTCGCGAGGATGATTTAATTCATTCTATAAATTAAAAATTAATACTAAACTAAAAATGTACGTTATGAAAAATATCAGCATTAAATTCCTCAGTATTTTTATAAGTATTTTGTTTTTTGGAACTGTTCAGGCACAAAAAAAACTAACTTTTACCGAAAAATATAAAGTCCCTACTACCACAGTTAAAAACCAGCACAGAACCGGAACTTGTTGGTCGTATGCAACGATGTCATTTATTGAAACAGAAGCAATACGAAAAGGCAAACCTAAATATGATTTAGCTGAAATGTATATTGTAAATTACGCATTTAGAAGCAAAGCTGATTTATATGTTAGACTACACGGCAACGCCAACTTTTCGGAAGGAGGACAAGCACATGATGTACTTAACGAAATGGTAAATTATGGAATTGTGCCTGAAAGTGTTTATAAAGGAATTGAATACGAAGGAGTGCATAATCATTCAAAAATGGTTAAAGAGCTTGAAGTTGTAGTAAAAGAAGTAGCAAGTAAGGATTTTATAGAATCAATTTCGTGGAAAGATAATGTTAATGATATTATCAATAGTTACCTTGGAAAACCTACTAAGAAATTTACATTTAAAAATAAAAAATATACTCCTAAAAGTTTTATGACTGAGGCATTGGATTTTAAATGCGAAGATTATATAGAATTTACATCATTTAGCCATCATCCATACAATACAGGTTTCGACCTTGAAGTCCCAGATAATTGGTCGCATGATTTTTATTATAATTTGCCTATTGAGAACTTAATAACAATAATGGATTCTGCATTAATGAATGGCTACAGTATTAATTGGGATGGCGATGTAAGTAACGATGGTTTTATTGTCGAAAAATCAATTGCAATACTTACTAAGACTGATAAAAAAGCTTTGAAAAAGATGAGCATGGAAGAATATCGTCAGCAAACATTTAATAATTTTGTAACAACCGACGATCATTTAATGCACATTGTGGGTATTACTTACGACCAAAATAATAAGAAATATTATATTACAAAAAACTCTTGGGGTAAATATAACGAATACGGCGGATACCTTTATATGTCTGAAGATTATGTAAAACTTAATACAATTGCCTTTATGGTAAATAAAGAAGCAGTTGCTAGTGAGTATTTGCCTAAATAGAAGTTTTGTTTGAGCTCTAGGTATTTTAATAATACGTGCCATAAAAAACAAAATTATTAATGACTGTAAATTTGATATAATTAACATAGATAAATTTATACACTACTCCCTAATAGTGTGATGAAAATAAATATCAACCCATGATTTTAATCGTGGGGAGTAAGTGTAAAATAAGAGCGAACCGTTTTAACGGTTTAAAAATCACACGTATGCTGAATTTATGATTAAAAACGATGTTTTTAAAACCGTTAAAACGGTTATTGGCTAATTTGCCTATATTGCCCCACGACTAAAGTCATGGTTTAATGTTAATTACGTAAATAAATTCAGCTAAGTCATTTATCGGATCACACTATTTAGGAATAGAACATAAATTTATTATGCTATATGATGAAAATATTGAAAATGCTTTAATCCTGCCATTTAGAAGGATTTTGTGAGGAATAAAAAACTGCAATTATATTTATACTTTCTTTTTTATTATCTATATAATGAACAATTAGGTAAGGGAATTTGTAAGGAATACCTATGCGGATATTTTTGTATTGTATTTGGAAACTTTTAGGTTGAAGTTTGATTGTCCTAATACATTCTTTTATACTTTGAGTAAAAAGTTTTCCAAGTCCTTTTTGTTAATTATTATACCAAAGTGCAGCGTCTTTAATATCTGCCTTTGCTAAATCTGAAATAATTATTTTATAATTCTTTTTCGATTTCATCAATTGCTATTTCAAAATCATGAAATTTTTCATTGCCTTTGGCAATTTTATCTAGCCTTTCGTCAATAATGTCCTTTTGCCATTGATGAAGGTCTATGTTTTTATCGAAGTTTATGTCTTTTAATTTCTCTTTAATTATTTCCCAATCGCTTATTGGAATATAAACCCCAGTATTATTTCCATTGTTATCTGTTAAATATTGTAAGTTCATTGTTCTTATTTTAAATTGGCTATTTGGTATTATTACAAAAATAAACAAAATAATTACTTTGTCAAGAAAAAATATTTTCTTTGTTATAGTCGGAGTGCGACTTTATTAATTTATTGTGTACATGTAAATTAACTTTTCTGCAATTTGCAATTGTTAGTCGTGCCCCGACTTTATGGACAGGCACTAATTTTGCCAATCGCAGATAAAAACACCTGCAACCAAGCAATCGTTTTTTCTAAAAATTATTTTTCAATACTTTTAAAATCGTCTATCATAAATGCTCCGGGTTTCTTTTTACGTTTAATTTTATGATAATCAAAATAATATAATTCTGCTTTTTCGGCATCTATAAGCATTTTCATGCAAAGCGTTCCATCAATATCTTTGTCGGGTCTTACAAGGTGAAGTATTAGTGCATTCGCATCTTTATTTTCAATAACAGTTTCTATTTCGTCAATACTTGCAATTTTTACTTTTCCCGAATAGTACTTTTTTATGTATAAAACTGTATTTACATTTGCTGCTAAATCACTTTTTCGTACATATAGTGTTTTCTCTTTTGTGTTCTTTTTAGCTTTTCGGTACAAATTCATAACAGACATGCTTGATTCATCTGGGTTTTCTTTCAAATATTTTATATGATTTTGAACAAAACGAAGAGCCAAGCCTAATTTGTAATAATATTCGTCGTAATCAATATTTTCGTAAGCTAAGGGAAACTCTGCAATATCGGGCATTGTATTTAGTGTGCCGTTTTGTTTACCAAGTAAAATACTTAGCGATGTAAAAAGCCCCATTTCTTTTTGTCCTTCAAAATATGTATCGGTTGTAAGAATAAAAGATGCACCTGGTCTTTTCATTTTAACTTTAAATTCGTCGGGTGTAATAAATTCAAAAGGTGTAATAGTCCAATCTTTTTCTACGGCTTCTCTAATTGCATTATTCCACATTCCAAAAATATTATTGTCTAAAACAATGTAGGTTTTCGACTTGTAAAAAGCTTCAATTTCGGCGGATGTTGGTAACTTTTGCTGAGCATTAACGTTTACTAAAATGCTTAACATGAATATTGATAATATTATTTTTTTCATCTTTTAATAAGTTTAATTATTTTATAAATTTTTGATAATAAGAACTTTGCCAAAGTTTTGCTTATTGATTAATCTTTTAATTATTAGCGCTTTACCTGTTTTCAGGCTCAACCTTTGGCAAAGTTGAACGAACTATTGATTATTATATATCTACATAATTGCATCGTTATTTAGGAAAATATATAGGATGTTTTTTGTTAAACTCTCGTATATAAATAAACTTTTGCTTTTTCTGTTTTCTTTTGGATAAGTCTATATATTTATCATATAATTCGCTATCGCTCATAATTAATATTTCAACGGTTTTATATGTAAAATCGTATATTTTACCTGTGTTAAAATCTAGCAAATATTGTCTTAATTCTGTTTTTGTTTGTGGGTAATTTGTTTGGTAAGGATTATATCCATTGGTGTATGGGTCGTACTCGGTAAAAGTGTAATTAGCAATGTAGTGGCTAATGTTTCCTATTACAGGAATTCGATTAAATTCACTATTAAAATTAATATAAACGACTGATTTATTACAAAAACCCCAAATTTTAGAGCTATTAATTTCAACGACTTCACCCATATTATCATAAACTTTAATGGTTTTATTTTGAAGAAGTACATCAAAAAAATCAAACCTATTTATATCAATATTAGTAATTATTTTTGCTTTTGAAATAGGAGAATTTTGTTTGTATTGCTGAAAATTGGCATATATTCCTTCTTTAAATTTAAAACCTAATTTATACTGGTGCAATATCGACGAATCGGTCTGAGAATAGCCAGCAAATGTTGAGACTAAAAATAATATTAAGATATATGTTTTTTTCATAGCTAAATTTTTATTGTAAGAACGAAATTATTATTTAGGATATTCTATTCTTGTATGATAAATGTTTTTTAGTTTTTCTTTAATAATTGCTTTAATTTTTGATATTTCGGCAAAAGTAATGTCTGCATCGTCAAACTGATTTTCAGATATTTGATAATTTATGATATTTTCAACCAATTTATTAATAGTATCATGATTGTGAATTTTAAGACTTCTGGATGCTGCTTCAAGCGAATCCGTCATCATTAATATTGCTGTTTCTTTCGAATTTGGTTTTGGACCGGAGTATTTAAAAAGGTCTTCATCAATATGTTTTCCTTTATTTTTTTCTTTATAAGCTTCTAAAAACCATCTTATTTTACCTGTTCCTTGATGTGTAACAATAAAATCGATAATTTCCTTTGGAAGATTATACTTTTTTGCAATTTCAACTCCATTTTTTATATGATTAAGTATAATTTCGCAACTTTTTAGAGGATCTAAAGAATCATGCGGATTTTTATTTGTGTTTTGGTTCTCGGTGAAAAATATAGGGTTACTTATTTTACCAATATCATGGTATAATGCTCCTGCTCTTATTAATAAGGGATTTGCTCCAATTTCTCGTGCTACTTCCTCGGCAATATTTGCAACTTGTACTGAGTGCTGAAATGTACCTGGAGCTTTTTCGGCTAAAAGCCTTAGTAATGGCTTGTTAGTATTTGATAGTTCTAAAAGTGTAACTTCAGATATAAATCCAAAGACTTTTTCAAATAAATAGATTAATGGATATGCCATAAGGACTAAAATACTATTAATCAAAAACCAAATAAAAACCTCTAAATCAATGTCTTGAATACTACCACCATGTATTAATGTGTAGGCAGAATAACTAAGAATATATGAAATTAGTATTATTAAAGCTGTTTTTAAAATTTGACTTCGTGAACTTAATTCAGCAAGTAACGAAATTGCAGTAAAGCTTGCAATGAACTGAATAATAAGATACTCAAAGCTATTTGATATAAAAAATGATATAATTAAAATTGTTACTGTGTTATGAATAAATGCTAACCGAGGTTTGTAAAATGTTACTGTAATAATTGGCAAAATTATTTCGGGAATTATATATACATTCAATATATTAAATTTTACAAATACCGCATGAATTGCAATAGGTAACATCATTGATGTTAAGATAAATAGAGTTTGCTTGGTGCTTTGTAATATTTCGATATTATAAAAATAGATGTACAAAAATAGTACGCTCATTAAAATTGAGAATAATATAAATTCTCCAATTATAACGGAGTACCTCATTAAAGATGTACCATAAGTTTGAGTATATTCTTTTTTTAACGATTCAAGAATACTGAATTTATGTGCGTTAATTAATTCTCCTTTAAAAATTATAGCCTCGCCTGCTTGTACCATTCCTCGGGCAGGTGAAATCTCATCAATTAGCTGTTTCTTTTCTTGTTCGGTAGTTTTTTCGTCATAAAAAACATTTGGTAATACATATTTTTCGAAAGAAATACTGGGCGTTTTAAATTTGCGATTCTCGCAGAGTTTGTTGTATTTATCTGTTATATATTTATATGCTTTTTTTTGCGTATATAAATCTGAAATTAAATATTCATCGCCTATTTTATTCTTAAATATAATAATTTGTGAATTTATTTTAATATTCTGGGGGTATGTTTTTTCAATTATTCCATAAGAATATATTTCACGAAGAGTATTTATTGTTTGTTGCTTAATGCTATGTAAACTATCAATTATTCTTTTGTTTGATTGTATTTCTGGCGTATTCTCAATTAAATTATCAATTTCGAGTTCAAATTCGGTAATAAAGTGAGCAATATGGGTGTTTTTTATTTTACTATTAAAATTAAAGTAAGGTTTTATCTTTTTTAGAGTACTATCTTTTTCTGCATTAAATTCCGCTTCTGTTTTATATATTGGAAAGTTATTTTGTGCTATAAGATTTTCGTATTTCCAAGGAGAGCCTTGTTTGTATTCATATTTGAATTTACCCTCGTGTGGAAACAGCAAAATAATTAATAATATTGAGATGACTATAAAGGAAAGCCTTGTTAAAAGCCCAGCATTTTTTTTGAAGAAAGAAATTTTTAACATTTTATTCTTATAAAATTAATGTTTTATTTTATTCATTTTCTGATTCGACCTCGGCAGAGTCTTTTTGTGTAAAAAATCCAGTTACATCTGTAAATCTATATACTGTAAAATCAATATTTGACTCAAAACCGCCAGTACCCGATATTTCAAAACCACCTTTATCGGTAATTTTTACAGGCTTTACAGAGTATATTTTCTCGTCTTTTTCATCAAAATATAATTCTTCTGTTTCTAAAACACTACCATTTACATTGGTTAAAACAACACTATCCCTTACGTAGGCCATTTTCTTTTTTTCCTCATAAACTCCATATTTAGCAGTTAAATTTGAATGGATTTTATTCTCGGAATCATAAAATGTTAACTTCAAACCTTCTGGAAAAAGTGTATATCCACCCTTTTTCTTAAGGTATTTATAAGCCATGGGTGTTTTTAATTTCACTTTTAAATTACCACCCGAAGTATATTCTGTTACCAAACCTTTAACTTTTATATCGGGTAAATCTTCTTTTTTTGTTAAGGCATTAATTTCTTCTAAATCGTTACTACACGAGATACTAAACATTATTGACATAATGTAAATAATAATTAATAGTGTTTTTGATACTTTTATCATAAGTTAATTATAGTATAATTAATGGAGCAAACCTATTTCTACGATATTTGATAATAAAAACAAATTTATCTACTTTTAATTAAAAATAGTGTAAATTTTTGTAAAAATATAAAATATAACAAAACCCTTATATAATTCTTGCTAAATATTTATTTAAATGAACCTATCTTTATAAGAGTTAAATTAGGTAATTACTAATTATTCTATTCCCTAATAGTGTAATAAAAATAAATATCAACCCTAGATTTTAATCGTGGGAGATAAACATAATATATCAATTAACTTATAGCTAACCCACTACTAAAGTCATGGGTTAATATTATATACTAAACAATTTTTATTCGCATTACTTGTATGTCATACTATAGGGAATAGAACTTTACTAATTTATCGAATTACTAAATTAGTAATAAGGAAATAAGTTTTTGTCGTTATTCTGAATATTCGCCGTATTTATTGATGCGGCTCCACCAATCGAAAAAAACATCATAAGTAATAATTTCATCACCAAATTCTTTTTCGTATAATTCTTTTTCTTTAGTAGTAATATGAACACGCTTGATTTTATACACCCAATTATCCCTAACAGCTAATGAGTAGCCGCCAAGTAAAGGGCTTTCTTCAAACAGTTTAATTTTATTATCCATTACTTCTTTTTATTAATTAAATATCAAATTGTATGCCGATTATATTATTTTTTGTAAAGATTTATATACTGTTTATATTAAATATAAGAAACGAAACTATAATAACCTACAAATATACATGTTTCATATTTATAAAAAACAGTTTACACTTTTCTTAGTGTTACTTTGTGAAATTTACTTTGAAAAACGTCGTGATTAATTTCTATTTCCTTAATATCCACAAAGTTATACTAAGTTTTATCACAAACTCTCACAAAGTGAGAAGAAAGTAATTTTAGAAGTGTAAAGTTTCTATAAAAACATGTCAACAAATATTTACTCTTACACAAATACTTTACTAAAAATATATTATG
This sequence comes from Bacteroidales bacterium, assembly GCA_029934705.1. GTDB lineage: Bacteria > Bacteroidota > Bacteroidia > Bacteroidales > JAADGE01 > DZBS01. Next base: position 16,387 of record JAOZLS010000015.1, read on the forward strand.
TTTTACAAAAATAACAAAAATCTTAAAAAAAATGTAAAAACAATCTAAAATATTATCTATAATCTTATCTTTACGTACTAAAAATTAATTTTATAAAAATGTAGTTATGGATAATAAAAATATTTTTTTTATTTCGGCTTTAAAAAATGGAGCATATATTGCTGGAATTCAAATATTGTTTTCAATGGTATTGTATATATTTGAAATAAATATATTAAATTTCATAACACCTATATTAATACTGCTAGTAACTATTTTATTTATTTCAACAATACAAACAGTAGGTGGTAAAGCTTTTAGAATAAGCTATTTAGGAGACGAAATGACTTATGGTAAAGCTTATGTGTTTTTACTAACAATAGGTGCTTTCTCTACAGTATTTGTAGGGATTTACGACTTTATATACTATTTAACAGCCGATTTGTCATATTTAAAACCAATGGTTGAAGAGTTTATTATTAATCTAGAAAATTCGGGTATTCCTGATGACAGCTTACAAGAGATTTATGAAAATACGCAAAAAATATATACAACTCCTCCATTTCAAATGGCAATAAAGAGTATGACAAATTTTATGACAATGAATGCTGTAGTAGCGTTAATAGTTGCAATATTTGTAAAAAAGAAGAAACCAATTTTTGAAGAAGACGAATTTTAAATTATGGATATATCAATAGTAATATCGTTACTTAACGAAGACGAATCGTTACCTGAATTAGCAAAGTGGATTGCGAAAGTGATGAATGATAATAATTTTACCTACGAAATTATTATGATTGATGACGGTAGCACCGATAAATCATGGGATGTAATAAACAAATTATCCGAGGAAAATAGTAATATTAAAGGAATTAAATTTAGACGTAATTACGGTAAATCGGCTGCAATACACGTTGGTTTTCAGCACGTAAATGGCGATGTAACTATTACAATGGATGCCGATTTGCAAGATAATCCAGAAGAAATTCCTGATTTATATAAAATGGTAAAACAACAAGGCTTTGATATGGTGTCGGGTTGGAAAAAGAAACGTTACGACCCAATTTTAAGCAAAAACCTGCCTAGTAAATTATTTAATGCAACTGCACGTGTTGTTAGTGGAATAAAATTACACGATTTTAACTGTGGACTAAAAGCTTACGACAAAAAAGTTGTAAAAGGCATTGAAGTTTATGGCGAAATGCACCGTTATATACCAATATTAGCAAAACAAGCAGGATATATTAATATAGGCGAAAAAGTTGTGATGCACCAAGAGCGAAAATACGGAAAATCTAAGTTTGGAATGAGTCGCTTTGTAAATGGTTTTTTGGATTTATTGTCGATAACATTTATTACTCGCTTTGCTAGACGACCAATGCACTTTTTTGGACTCTGGGGTTCAATTAGTTTTATGCTTGGTTCATTAGTATTAGTCTATTTATCTTTTACAAAATTAATTTACGAGCAATATAATATGACACAACGTCCTCTGTTTTTCTTGGGCTTATTGCTAATAATTTTTGGAACACAAATGTTTGTTACTGGTTTTTTAGCCGACTTAGTTTCACGCTCGTCAGCCGATAGAAATTCCTATTTAATTGAAGAAAAAATGAATATTTAGATACTTAACACTTATTAATATATTAAAATTTAGTATTATGAAAAAAACAATTTTTACATTTATGGCATTGTCTTTTTTTGCACTTATGTCATTTAGTCAAGTAGATACAAAAAAGACTAACTTTTATTCGGAAACTCAAATTGGAGAAGTAAATTCGGTAATATTATCGGTAAACAATCCTGTAGCACGATTTAACTTTTCAAAATTTGGTTTAAGAATTGAAAATAATAGTTTTGATTATATCTTTTTTAAACAAGAAGAGTCTGTTTTTAGTTACGATGAAGGTAATTTTAGCCCTAAAAAAAGAGGAGACGGACTTCTGATTTCTCCACAGTCAAAAAAAACACCTACATTAAAAGTTGACAATGGAACTGTATTTTTGGTAAACGAATTTGAATTTACACCTAGCGGGATGTATGTTTTTCCAGAAAAAGGCGAACCATTAGAAGCCGAAGATTTTCACCTACCAGCAACAAAAAACAATTTTAAAGTAGGTGATTTTGAAATTACAATGACAAATATAAAAAAGCAAACCGATGAAACAGCTGTCCAGTTTATGTGCATTTATAAAGGAAGTAAAATAGGAATAATTTCTCCAGCTAATGCCTCGGTAAGAACTCAAGATGGAACACTTTGGGCAAATGCTCATTCAAAAGCAAAAACAAAAGTACTATTCAAAGGCGACAAGGTTAAATTTATGGTAATATATAAAATTCCAGGCAAAATTTTTGATATGCAATTTGCCGAGATGGATATTGTTTGGAAAGATGTATTCTCTGACACTGAAATGAAAAAAGTAGATTTTCCATCGGTAAAAATAATTCTTGATGATGTGAAAACTGCTGAGAAAAACAAATAAGATATAATAATTTAAAATTGTTTTAGTTTAAAATGTCGTTGGTCGATATATACTAAATTGCTTAAATAATTACGAAAATTATTTACTCCAATTTAGATATGCCGACTGACTTTTAACATGATTTCAGTTTTCCTGAAATCATAATTTTAAAAGCAGAGCGGTATAAATTGCCTAAGTGAGGTGTTTTCACCTCGCTTCTTCTCAAAATTTCAGGTAAAAACACCTGAGATAGGCAAAATAACATCACCATTTTAAACTAAAGCCTTTAAAATTGAAGACGTAGATTTTTTCTACGTCTTTTTCTTATTACAGTTCCTAAGTATTTATTTATAATTATACCAAATGAATTTCAAAGTTGCCGAAATAAATTCAAAATATTTTTTGTTTTACAATCTTAAAATTTCAAGCATAACTTGTTCCGAACTTGTTTCGGAAGCCGTAGCTACGGTTTAAATTTTAAGTACAGGAAAACAGGAAAAAGCCTGTCCCGATGCACGGGAATGAAGAATTTGTCGGCAATTTTGATGTTTATTTGGTATTATTGTCGCCATACTGAACTTGATTTAATATCTACCGCACTCTCTGATAGTAATTGTTATGCAATCCGAGAACACATAGTTTCAATTATAAGAGTCAGTCTAATTATTAAAATTCCACTTTACACCAAGTATAAACATTCTCATATTTATTAAGTAGTTATTAACTGGTGTATATTTTTCGAGAAAAGCTCCTGAGTTAGCATGCTCAAGTTTTGCGAAAATAAAAACATTTTTTTTAATTTTTGCATTAACAAAAACACTTCCAAAAGGATATTTTCCTGTTAAATCTGCATTTTCAAAATAAAACTGACCTACTGCAGGATTGTAGCTAATTGCATTATACTCAGTAGTATAATTTATATCAATTCCTATAAAAAGTTTAAGATTATGTTTGTAATTTAACTCAATAAATGTTGAATTAAATATAATAATTTCGGGTAAATTAACAATTGCATCGTTGCTAGATTTTTGCCATACAACTTTATTGAAAAAATGTAGCTTTCCTAGCTTTATTTTTTTTGAAGCTTGAACTGAGTAAATATGTAATTGTTTATCGTATTGCAGAGGTGCTGCTATAGCACCAAAGTATATGTAATTTTGAATATTTGCATAATTTGCAATTAAGTTAAATTGTAGTTTTGGGTAATTAAAAATAAGCGAGCCATCTAGTGAACTCATATTTTCAAAATCATTTTCCCACCTAAAATGATTTGAATAGAATGTTTGTACAAAATAATTTGGTTTTTGTGAAGTATATTTAACTTTCATAATCAAACTTTTTCGATTATATTTTTTCCCAAAGTTCTTTTTATATTCTATTCCTGTGCGAATATCATTTGCTCTATATCCTGTAATATAATAAGTTCCAAATAATTTAATTTTGCTTCTTTTTAACATAAGAGAAGTTATTTCTCCTGAAACTTTGTTCTCAATAAAATTATTTTCGTTATTGAGTGTTATGTAATCGTTAAAATTATAGTAATGTATGAAGGAATTACTAAATGTTGCATTAAATGCAAATTTGTATTTTTTCTCAAAATTTGTTTCGGAGCTAAATCTAAAAACATTTGCTAAATTATATAATGCAATTGAATCATAAGTAATATCTTTTCCATAGTAAAAATTTTGATAATATCCTTTTTCAAAACTTTCAACATCTTTATAAACTCTGTATTTTCTCGAAAGATGTAATGCATAATTTAAACTAACCATTGGCATTACAACATTTATTGAAGTGTCTTTCAATCTAATTTTTTCAAATTTACCAAAGGAATATTTAGTACTAACTAAAAAATCGGTATTATTAATTGTAGTATTCGCATTAGTTAAGTATGCCGATAATGAATTTATGTCAATTTTACCTGTATCAATTAATCCTCCATTATTTTCTAGCTTAAATTTATTATAATTGAAGGCTGAATGAATTGTGATTCGCTTTTTTATGTAATTAGAGGTTAATGATATGGTACTTAGCTTATTTGCCTGGTTAAGATACTGCCCCTTAGACGAAATCATATTGTAATTTAGAGTTACATTAAAATTGGGATTAATATTTTGGCTATGAGTAAAATCTAATGATTGTTCGTCTTGTATTTTAGAGCTTCCTGCATAAAAAAGAGTAGTATAAGGTTTTCGTGTATTGTAAAAAGTTAAGTTCGATGGGCTATAAATATAATCGGCATAGCCTTTATTAAAATTAAAATTTGTTATAAAATCATCGGGGCGACTAAAAAAATGGTTTGAGATGTATGCTGCACCAATATTTCCTAATTGCGACGTTGTTATATATTCTTTTTCATAAGGTTTGTATATTTGGAAGTTTTCAAGAGTACTGTCATCAATTGTATAGTGTTCGACCTCAAACAAATCTGGAAGTTTCCAACTTTTAAGAATATTTGTTGTTGAGTCGTTAAAATGTTGTGCTTTAATACTAAAGCCATAAAAACTAATGAATATTATTAGTGCTAAATATTTTATTATGGTATATTTTTTTATCATAATTAATTGTTGGCTTTTTTTAAATAATCAAGAAAGGTTTTCATTCCCTCTTTTTTCTTATTATCTAGCTTGTAACTAATATCTTTTGTTAAGTATTGCTTGATTGAGTAATTATTTTTTTCTAAATTAATTTTATCAATAACTGTTTTAATATTACTTATTCCAAATTCACATGCTTTGTTAAAATCATTAATAAAACTACTTGGGAGTGGTTTATTTGCTACCCAGGCTGCAAAAACAAAGGGCAAATCTGTAAATTTAGTCCACTGCTCGGATAAATCGTAAACATATTTATAATTATTTATAATATCAAATGTTCTATCGCCAATTACAACTCCAGCTGTTGTGCCTCTTATATTATTTTCAAAGCCTATTTCGGCATTAATATATTTAGGTTTTATTTTCCAAAACTCTTCAGCAAGTACTTTTACTAAATTTACCGATGTTCTGGACTCATAGTCTAATAAAATAGTATTAATTTCAGATAAAGGAACTTGGCTAAGTAGCAGTACTGTTCGTACTTTACCAACCGCACCAATGCAATAGTCAGAAATTATTTGTGGATTTTTAATTTTAAGTATTTCTGCAACAGGAATTAGCCCTAAATCAATGGTGTTTGATATAAGTTTATCGGCACAAGCTGCAGGACTATCTTTGTAAAGTATATGATTGCCATTTAAGAAATTTGAGTTTTCAATACCATAAATAAATGGTAAAGAATTAATATATGATACGCTAGAAATTTTTATTTTTTGCATTATAAATTTATTATTGTAATTCGGTAATTGAGTTTTCGTGCTTATTAAGTTCTATAGTTGAAACAGTTCCGGCAATTACCGATAATATTGCAATAAATGCCGACAAGGCTATGCCACAATACGGTATAATAAGTGAGAAAGAAAAAATTGCTCCATTTGTTATTGCTACCCATTTGTATTTTCGTATAAAAAATATACTTTCTTTCATATTTCTTTGGTGGCGTTCGTTTGTATAGTCCATATATGAAAAACCAAAAAAATATGCCGAAATAAAAAACATTACTATTGGACCAAACCAACCAACTACAGGAATAAAACCAACTATTAAAACTACTACTGTAATACCTAATTCAATAGACATATTTCTTATAGCAATTGCAACTCCTCTAAAAATATCTTTTATAAATTGCTTAAAGTTGAAAGGGAAATCAGCATCGTTTGTGGTTATTGATTTTTCGGTTTTTTCGGAAATTAATGAGAAAACTGGAGACATTATAATTATAATAATATACCCACCAATATATACAAATGTAATTATAAAGGCTATGTATATTAACGTTTTAACTAAGCCTGAAAGTGCCGAATTTAAAAAACTAGAACTCCAAAAAGTTGCATGTTCAAGGTTAATTAAATTTATTAAAGCCTCTTGAGCTTTATCTGCCATGTCGATAATGAAGCTAGTACCTATCCAAAAAATAATGATATTTAGTAAGAACGGAAATATCATATACTTTAAAAAGCCATTTTTAAATATAAGTTTAAAAGCAACTGAATACCCCTGTAACCCAAGTTTAATTTGTTGAACATTTGTCATTGGTAGTAGTTTAATTTATTGACCGGTTTATAGTTTATGAACTGACTTAAACACAATGTAGTTGAAATTATACAATGAACCAAATTTGCTTCCTTAAAAATAGTTAAATGAGTAATTTGGTAAAATCTAAAAAAGAGTTCTACGACTAAAATACACTACTAAACCGCTATGAACTATACATTTTATTGTCAGATGTTATTCTTCCTTTGATAATTTCAAAACTTCTTTTATCAGTTTCGGATTCAACCAGGTTCCTTTTTCTGTTAACTCAGTTAGTAACTCTTTCAACGATTTAATAATCCCTTTTTCCTTCGCTTTGAGTAATACTCCAAGAGTTCCTGTTAATTTATATTCTAAAATTTTTGCATACCTACGTCCTAATATTTCGTCTAATATTACCAAATCTGCATTTAATTCTTTTGCTAAAATTAAAACTTCAGCTTCTCCATTGTCAAGGTCAACAAAATAATCGCGAGAGTTATCGTCTTTAATTTTTCGAATTATTAGCCAATCTACCTTTGTTAAGTCTTTATAATATTCTTTATGTTTCCCTTGTTCAATTTCTTGATAAACGGCATTTGGGATTATTACTTGTTCATATAATTCTTTAAGAATTTCAAGTTTGTTAATTTTCAACAAAGACAATATTGGAATCGTATTTGAAATAATTTTACGCATTATTATAATCATTAATCAGCTCATTTTCAAGCCCTTTATTGAAATATGACACATTGTACTTCTTAAGTAATTCAAGAAAATCAATTCGACTAAGTTCAAGTATTTTAGATGCAAATCCAGATGAAATTTTACCTAATTCATATAATTTCACCATAGAAATTATCTTTATTTCTTTTGCAAATTCAACATTCTCCATTTTAAGCGAGAATGCTAATTTTTCGGGATAATTTATTGATATATTATGTTCCATTTTCTTTTTTATACAAAGATAATGATTTTTTCTTTATTCTTTTAGTTTAATTTTTATCGGATTTTTAACTTTTTGTTTAAGTATAGCAATATCTATTACCTCCATAATAGTATTTACAAAATGAAATTTAAGACCTCTAATATATAGTTCTTTAATTTCTTCTACATCTTTTTTATTTTCTACCGATAAAATAATTTCTTTTATGTCGGCACGTTTTGCTGCAAGTATTTTTTCTTTTATTCCGCCAACAGGTAAAACTTTTCCTCTTAAAGTTATTTCGCCTGTCATAGCTAAATTTTTCTTTACTTTACGCTGTGTAAGTGCCGATACTATAGAGGTTACCATTGTTATTCCTGCCGATGGACCATCTTTAGGCACTGCTCCTTCTGGTACGTGTAGGTGAATATTATAATTATTGAAAATTTCAGGGTCAATACCTATTTCTTCAGCCTTAAACTTAATGTATTCAAGAGCAATAACAACAGACTCTTTCATAACACTACCAAGATTTCCTGTCAGGTTAAGTTGCCCATTACCTTTATTAATTGCGGCTTCAATAAATAGAATTGTTCCTCCAACCGATGTCCATGCAAGACCTGTTGTTACTCCTGCAAAATCGTTGTTTTCGTATTTTTCTCGTTGATAAGCTGGTGCTCCTAAATATTCAACAATATCGTTTAATTTAATATTTTTATCATAATCTTCTTCCATGGCTATTTTTTTTGCAACTTTTCGTATTACAGTCGCAATCTTCTTTTCCATTGCTCTAACTCCCGATTCTCTGGTATAGTTATTTATTATTTCGTCCAAAGAGTTTTTTGCAAATGATAAATGGCTTTTTGTTAAACCATGCTCTTTTATTTGCTTTGGAACTAAATGTCTTTTTGCAATTTCAACTTTTTCTTCAACAATATAACCGCTCACATTTATAAGTTCCATGCGGTCTCTAAGTGCTGGATTTATACTGCTTAGCGAATTTGCCGTTGCAATAAATAGAACTTTTGAAAGATCAAAGTCTAATTCTAAATAATTGTCGTAAAAAGCATTGTTTTGTTCAGGATCTAAAACCTCAAGTAAGGCAGACGAAGGGTCTCCTTTAAAATCATTTCCTACTTTATCAATTTCATCAAGAATAAACACAGGATTTGCAGTTTTTGCTTTTTTTATGCTTTGCATAATTCTTCCTGGCATTGCTCCAATATATGTTTTCCGGTGTCCTCTAATTTCGGCCTCGTCGTGTAATCCACCAAGCGACATTCTAACATATTTGCGACCTAGAGCCTTTGCAATTGATTTCCCAAGCGAAGTTTTACCTACACCTGGAGGGCCATATAAGCAAAGTATTGGCGATTTTAAATCGCCTTTTAGTTTTAATACTGCAAGATGTTCAATAATTCTATCTTTCACCTTTTCAATACCATAATGGTCTTTATCTAAAACTTTTTGAGCTCTTTTTAAATCAAAATTATCTGTTGAATATTCGTTCCAAGGTATATCAATTAGAGTTTGCAAATATGTTAACTGATAGGAATAGTCTGGTGACATTGGGTTTGTTTGCTTTAGTCTATTAATTTGTTTCTTAAAGACTTTTGCAACTTCTTTATTCCATTTCTTGTTTTTTGCTTTCTTCTCTAAATCCTCTATTTCATGTTTTGGCGATTCAAATCCAAGTTCTTCTTGAATTGCCTTCATTTGTTGATTTAGGTAAAATTCTTTTTGTTGCTGGTTTATCTCTGTTTTTGCTTTGCTTATTATTGAATCTTTTAGTTCAAGTTTTATAACTTCATTTGATAAATGCTCAATAAGTTTTTGACCACGCTCTGTTATTTTGTCTTCTTCTAAAACTCCTTGTTTTTCTTGGGCAGTTAAATTGCTATTAGAAGAAACAAAATTTATAAGAAAATCGGGCTTTTTTATATTTTTTATTGCAAAACTAGCTTCTTTAGGAATATTTTCTGATAAATTTATAATTTTAACAGCAAAATCTTTAATTGATTCGATAAGTGCGTTGAAATCTTTGTTCTCTTTTTCAGGGATAACATCTTTTAAAATCGTATATTCTACTTTTAACGATTTTTTATCGGTTATTTCTTTTGTGATTTTAAAACGATGAATACCTTGAATGATGGCTGTTTTATTACCATCGGGCATATCAAAAACCCTAACGATTTTGGCTAAAGTTCCTATTTTGTATATATTTTCAAAAATAGGATTTTCTATTTTAGCATCTTTCTGGCTTACAAGTCCTATTATCTCATTATTCTCCCAAGCATTACTAATTAATTTCAAAGATTTTTTTCGACCTATAGAAATAGGGATTACAACTCCTGGGAATAAAACGGTGTTTCTTAAAGGGAGAATATTTAAAATATCAGGAAAACTCTCGTCTCCGTCAGTAAAATCTTCGAGTTCTGCAATTATAGGAATAAAATTTTCGTCTTCGTTTTTATCTATTAAAATATCGTCAAACATGTAATTTATTTTATATAATTATGTCTAAATGTCAGTTAAATGTAACATATACAAAAAGCTTTTAAATTACATACTATAACATTTCCATGTAACACTTTTTGTATCTGCTGTTTAAGATTAAAGGTTTTCTTGTTAGAATATTTACCCTCATACCTAACATTTACTAGTCAAGTGTTATGCCAAAGGGTGTTTGTGTGAAATTTTGTCAGACTTTGTATATTTATTTGATGTATTACTATTAGTAGAACATTAAAACAAGGTCATTCCTTAGGAATTTTTTAAATAATAATTCGCAATTCAGTCCGATTGCCATCGGGACTTATATAACGAATTTTTCTCTGGAAAATATTGGAATTACAATGCAATAAAACCGTAGCCTGAGCGGAGTCGAAGGCGGTTTCACGTTAAG
>JAOZLS010000481.1 GCA_029934705.1 Bacteroidales bacterium
AGATTACATGCACAGGGCTTTGCCCTGTGTTGTTGCTTTTACCCCTTCAGAGCAAAAAACAAACAATAAAAACTCTAAAATATAAAGGAAATGCCCTGAAAGAGCTAAAACAAAAATATAGAACAATCATTATTTTAAATATATACACATTAACATACAGCACAAAAAATAGACAACCGATAATATAAAAGCATACAAATTAACAAAATTGCCCTGAAAGGGCTAAAGCAAAAACTTACCAACATATTATTATTTAGAAATAAATATTAAAAACCAAAATAAACAACCTTTCTCTAAAAAACATAAGCACAAACTTGTTCTTATGTTTTTTTTTGTTGTAAATTTATGATAAAAATTGAATTATCATTTTACAAGCTCCTTTCACTCAATTTTATTTCAACAACAAAATAAGCTGTATTACAATAACATACAATATATTTAACAAAAAACAAGAAAATACTTATACAAATATTTTTTTAGTTAGTGAACATTAACTAACTTTGCATTGTGTTAATCAAAAAACAAAAAATAAATACTTATTAATATTATATCAAATGGAAAATTTATTAAAAAAATTATTAAAAGCACCTTGGGCTATTATTATTATGACAATAATAATAAGTGCATTCCTTTTTTTTGAGATGAAAGAAAATTCTGCAATGGAGACCGATCTCGATAAATATATGCCACAAGATCATCCTGCATTTGTATATAGCGACCAAGCCGAAGAATGGTTTGGTATAAACGATGGTATAATTGTAGCAATAGAAAATAAAAATGGAATATTCAACACTGCAACTTTGGACACTCTTAAACAACTTACAAAGAAGTTACAGAAAATGGATGAAATAGAAAAAGCTGATGTAACATCCTTATATACTGCCGACAATATTGTGGGAACAGAAGACGGAATGGATGTAAAAGCTTTTTACAAAAGAGTTCCTAAATCTGAAGAAAAGCTAAATAAATTAGAAAAAAATGTAGAAAATAACGAAATGACTTTCGGTCGTTTAGTTTCTTATGATAAAACCGTAACAGTTATTATTGCTGAAATAAGAGACGATGTATTTACTCAAGATTTTTATAACAAAATACTAAGTCTTGTTGATGAATATGAAACAGACGATATAAAAGTGCACGTAGCAGGTCGCCCTATTGTAGAAGGAACAATGGCACTACTAGGACCTGCCGACATGAAAAAAATGGTACCAATAGTATTACTCGTTATAACTCTAGTACTATTTATAATGCTACGAAGCATAAAAAGCACATTATTAACAATGTCGGTAGTCTTTTTTAGTACATTATGGGTATTTGGTTTAATGGCAGTTACCGGAATTCCAATTTATGCAGTATCAACAATGATACCTGTAATGCTTATTGCAATTGGGGTTGCCGATGGAATACACCTTTACAGCCATTTACAATTATTCCTAAGAAAAAATCCAAAAGCAACAAAAAAAGAAGCAAGCATTGATATGATAAAAAACATGTGGAAACCTGTAGTAATGACTTCAATTACAACAGCTATAGGATTTGTTTCACTACTTACATCTCAAGTTTATCCTATTAAATATTTTGGTCTATTTACTGCTTTTGGAGTATTAATGGCAATGGTATTTTCATTAACTTTAATTCCTGCAGGGCTAATGATTTTTGGTTTGCCAAAAGTTAAAGCAGCAAAAGATGAAGATAATGCTGAAACAAATATGGCAAATAATTTTGCTGCAAAAATATTAAAAAGAAAAAGTGTTTCAATATATGTTACTGCTGCAATTATAATTATGTCAATAGTAGGAATGCAAAAAATTTGGATTAACACAAGTTTCCTCGAAAAATTTGAAAAAGACAGCGATATAGTTTTAACAGACCAATTTATAAATCAACATTTTGGCGGAACAACAACTTTAAATTTAATTCTTGATGCCGACAAAAAAGGTACTTTTAAAACACCCGAAGTATTAAAGTTGGTTGAAAAAATGCAAAACAAAGTAGAAAATGACCTTGACATTGTAGGAAACTCGTTTACTCTAACCGACTATATTAACCGAATGAATAAGGTTATGAACGCCGATAATGATAAATTTAATGTAATTCCTGACACTAAAGAAATGGTTGCACAATACCTTCTTCTTTACGAAATGTCTGGCGATCCTGAAAACTTAAATAAAGTAGTTGACTTTGATTATCAAAAACTTAATGTTACATTTCAACTAAAAAGTGATAATTCAAAAGCAATAAATTCAACACTTGATATTATTCATACTTTTGAAAAAGATTTTGCAAAACATGGAGTTAGTCTAAAATATGCAGGAAGTGGTTACAAAGGTTTAGTATTTACCGATTTAATTTTAGAAGGACAAGTAATGAGTTTAATTCTATCATTAATAATCATAATAATTCTATTATCACTAATGTTTAAAAACTTCAAGATAGGATTAATAGGTGCAATTCCAATTATAGTAACAGCACTAATCAGCTTTGGTACAATGGGCTTTTTAAATATTCCTTTAAACACAACTACTGCCCTACTCTCTAGTATTGCCATTGGAATAGGAATTGATTATGCGGTTCATTTTATAGAACAATATAGAAATAATGCACTAAAATATGACGATAAACTTATTGTTGCACAAAAAACTATGGCACATTCTGGCAGAGCAATTAGTTACAACGCAATTGTAGTAATAGCAGGCTTTTTAGTATTACTTTTCTCTGTATTTCCTCCAAATAGAGAACTCGGAGCTTTAGTTTCACTAAATATGTTTACAAGTTTTGTTGGAACGATTACCATAATGTTAGTCTTATTATATGGTAGCAACATATATTTTAAAAAGAAGAAGAAATAAATAATGAGTCCACTCCGAAAAGTCATTATACCCCTGCCAAACCTATCGGTTTGCATCCT
>JAOZLS010000146.1 GCA_029934705.1 Bacteroidales bacterium
CTGCAATTTTGGAGTTATATTTTATATCTTCATCATCGGGAGCAAGCATTTTGGCTTTTTCGTAATAATATATTGATTGGCTTAACTCATTTAGTCGGTAATATGAGTTTGCTAAGTTGTAGTACAAAGCCGCTGATTCATAGTCGGACTCTAATATTTTCGAATATATTATTATTGCTTGTTCATAGCTTTTTTCGGAGTATAATTGATTTGCTTTTTGTAGGCTTTCGGTATTTTCATTATTATTTGCATAAATATTTAATCCAAAAATATTGAAAATGATAAATAGTAGTAGTATGAATATTTTATTTTTAGACATTTTAAAGTGTGTTTTCTAGTTTATTAATAATTTTTTCGGTCTCAAAATAAATGTCTTCTGGTGTTTGGTTATTTCCTACCGGACCGTATTGTGCAAATTCACAGGTGTTAAGAATGCTTGTTAGCTTGCTTGTAAAATTTTCATCAAATCCCTTCTTCAATAGTATTTCTTCTAACTGCAATTTTGTGGTAAAACTAAAGTTGATATTCAATTTATCGGATAAATAGCCGCTTAAACTTCTATTTATTTCAGCATAAAATTCTATTTCAAGGTTTTGTTTTAAAAATTCGGATGCTATTTTTAGTCTTTGCTGAGATATTTTTGCTGCTTTTCTATTTTTTATTTTTACAAAATCTGAGCTTTCTTTAATTACCTTTTTTCTTATAAATATGAATAGTATAAATGCTATTATTAGTCCAAAATAGCTAAAATATAGTTTTTTTGAGTTTGAAAAATGCTTAGTTTTCTTTTTTAATTCAAAATTCTTATCTTTTATATATCTTATGTCTTTATTTAAAATTCTTGTTCCTGCATCGGAGTGTACAATATAGTTTTCGCCTTTTTCAATATTTATTCTGAAATTTTGACTTGATATTGTCTCAAATTTTTTGCTTTTGGTATTAAAGTATATAAAATCTATTGGTTTTATTGTTGGGTTTCCAAATTCACGTGCTAACAAAATGTATTTGAATGTTTTATAACCTAATGCTCCGCTAGTCGAATATTTTATGTCGCCACTTGTTTGTGGTTTATAACTGTCAAATTCAGTAGGGAAATTTGTTTTTATTTCGTTTAATAAATATAAATTTCCGTTACCGGTAATTTTAATTTTATAGTTAATACTTTCATCTGTTTTTATGCTGTCTTTATCAATGTCGGTTTTTATAGAAAATGAGTTACCCACAATTCCCGAAAAGTTTTTTGGAGGGTTTACAGGAAAAGGTCTAACAACAACATTTGCAGTATTTCCTGTAATTGTTTTATTAACATAAGCATAGCGATTAACTCTTCGCCCAAAAAAATCTATTTCTTCTCCAACTTTTTGTTTAATAGTAATTTCTATACTGAATGGTTTAAAATTAAATTTCCCTTTCTTTTGTGCAAAAATAACAGTTTGGCGTACTATTGCAGCACTGTATGTTTTACCGTTTAGTACTTCGCGTTTGGCTGTTAAATTTTGTGGCGATTCTAAATCTTTAGACCAAAAACCCGTAAACTTAGGGGAGCTTACTTCTTTAATATCTCTAATATCAATTTGGGTATATAGTTTTGTTGTTGCAATTATATGTTCGCCAGGGTACATTTTACTTTTGCTGTACGATGTTCTAATAAATACTTGATTAGAAATATCATCGTCTGGTAAATTACCATTTTGGGAGTTTGAATTATTATTTTGACCTGCTACAACAGTAATTTCAAAAGGTTTTGTTGAGTATGTTTTTCCTCCAACTATTACTTGTGCTGAATTTATTTTTATTTTACCTTCTTTTTTTGCTATAACTCGGTAGGTGTATGAGGTTGATATTTCTTTAGTTGCTTTTCCATTTATATATGAATAACTTTGACTTGATAGTGTTGATGGTCCAGAAACAACTTGAATACCTGTGAAATGAGGTGCTTTAAAATCTGATGAATAATCGTTTACAATAAAGCTAATAGTAAATAGTTGACCTGCTGTAACTACTTTATTTGCTGTTACATTAAATTTTACATTTTTATTTTGTTGTGGGCTAAATGTTTTATCAATGTCATTATTTTTTATAGAAAACACAGCAATGTAGCTTCCTAAAAAGATAAATATTAATAATATTACTAATGCCTTTTTTTTCATTTTAAGTTTTTATTTCTTTTTACTTTTAAAACTATGTTTGTTAATTGTTTGGCATTTCTACCAATCCTTTTCAACATAAGTTTTATTTTCTTTTGCTTTTTGTAATTTTACCTTTCTATTTGTTTTATTATCTTCTTTCTCAATATATTGTAGTAGTCTTGCTGCATCTTTATTCGACATTTGCATAACTGCTGGCAATGCGTCAGGGTCTTGATTATCTGGTGTACCATCGTTGTCGGAGTCGGTATCTCTGTAATCTGGTAAACCATCATTGTCGGTGTCTTTTGGCTTGCTAGGGTCGTCGCCTGCTTCGTAATTATCAGGTATTCCGTCGTTGTCGGAGTCAGTGTCTTTATAATCTGGTGTTCCGTCTTTGTCGGTGTCTCTATCTTTTTTGCTATTCTCTACATCGTCGGGTATTCCATCGCCGTCTTGATCTTTATTTTTATTTTGCGATTTGTCTTTATTTTCTTTGTCTTTATTTTTATCGCTGTTTTTGTCATTTTTATTTTTATCGTCGTTTTTATCTTTTTTATCGTCTTTGTTATCTTTATTATCTTTGTTTTTTTGTTCGTTTTGCTTTTGTTGTTGTTCTAGTTTTTTTAAAAATTCGGTTGAATAAGCTAAATTATATTGTGCATCTTTATCTTTTGGGTTATTTCTAAGCGAATTTTTGTATGATTCAATTGATTTTTCTACTGTTTCAATAGCTTTATCAAGTTGTTTTTCTGTAAGATATTTTTTGCTGCTTTTTAGTTGAGCATTTCCTGCATTATAGTATAATTTGCTTAATCTTGTTTTGTCTGTTTGATTTTGTGCTAATTGTAGGTATTCTTCTTCGGCTTCTTCATATTTTTCTTGTTTATAAAGTGCATTTGCATAGTTATAACTTGCAGGGTACGAAGTTGAATCCATATTATAGGCTTGCTTATAAAGAGATTCAGCTTCGGGATATTGCATGTTGAAATAGTGTTCATTTCCATCCCTAATAAACTTATTCTCTTTTTGAGCAAAGCTTGATATTGATATTATTGTTAATATTGTTATTATAATATATTTTTTCATAGCAAAAATATGCTTTTCTTTTTTATTTGAAAATATTAATACTTGATAACCATTTATTTTTTCTTTCTAAAAGTGCAAAGTCTAGTAGAAGTAAAAATAACGCAACAAAAATTGGTATATGAAAAAGGTCTTTGTATCTTTTCATTTCTACTCTTTCGTCGGATGTATCGAGTTTGTCTAATTGTTTTTGTAATTGTTTTATGTCTGAGTTTAAATTGCTAGAGTTTATATACTCGCCACCACCTGCTGATGCAACTTGTTTTAGTAAACTTTCGTTTAATTTTGTTAGAACAATATTACCTTTTCGGTCTTTTCTATATTCTCCATTTTTATTAATAATTGGTACAGCTTTATTTTTACCCATTCCAATTGTAGTAATAAATATACCATCGGTAAAAGCTTTTTTTGCTTCTTTTATAGCTTTCTCTTCATGATTTTCACCATCGGAGAGTAAAATTATTATTTTTCCTTCGTCGGTTGTTCTATCAAATAATTTTGAGCTTAAAGTTATTGCTTGTGTAATATTTGTACCTTGTATTGGCACAGCATCAGGGTTTATTGCCGATAAAAATAGGTCAATATTATTAAAGTTAGATGAAAGTGGTACTTGAATATATGCTTCGCCTGCAAAAATGACAAGTGCTGTTCTATCGGCTTCATTTTTTCTTATAATATCCGAAATTATCATTTTTGCTTTTGTAAGTCTGTCGGGACTAATATCTTGTGCTAGCATACTGTTTGAAACATCTAGTGCAATTACAATTTGTTTTCCTTCGCCAATATCTGTTTCAATTTCGGAACCGCTTTGTGGGCGTGCTATTGCTAATATAAGCATTAATAATGCAACATTATAAAAGCTGAATTTTAATAATGTTCTGGATTTTGACGCATCGGGTGTAAGACTTTGTATTAAATCGTTATCGCCAAATTTTTCTAATGCTTTTTTCTTTTTATTTAGACTATAAAAATATGCAGCATAAAGTATAGGCAATAAAAATATTGCCCAAAGAATTTCGGGATTTAGAAATCGTAATAATGCTAAATTTTCAAACTCTGTCATTAAACTAATTTGTTATATTATATTTTTAAATATTGTTAGTTTTAATATTATTTCTAGTAGTAATAATATTATTGCAGCAATTGCCAATGGCATATAATGCTGTATTTTTTGTGTTAATTGTTTGTCTCTTATTTTCGATTTTTCGAGCTTATTTATTTCTTTATAAATTTGTTTAAGCGATTCGTTATTTACTGCTCTAAAATATTGTCCATCGGTTTTTTGTGAAATTATTTTAAGGTTTTCCTCATCAATTTCTACTTCCATATTTTGTGTTGATGTCCCAAATATTGTTTGAACAGGGTAGGGAGCCACACCTTGTTTTCCTACGCCAATTGTGTAAACTCTAATTTTGTATTTTGCCGCTAAATCTGCGGCTGTAAGTGGGTCTATATTTCCTCGGTTATTTACACCATCGGTTAATAAAATTACCACTTTACTTTTTGCATCGCTGTCTTTTAGTCTATTAACGGCAGTTGCAAGTCCATGTCCAATTGCTGTACCATCTTCAATCATTCCTTGTTTTATTTCTTTAAAAAGATTGATTAGTGTTGCATGGTCGGTGGTTATTGGGCATTGTGTAAAACTTTCGCCACTAAAAATTACTAACCCAATTCTATCCGATTCTTGTTTGTTTATAAATTCAATTGCAATATTTTTTGATGCTTCAAGCCTGTTTGGCTCAAAATCCATTGCAAGCATACTTCCCGAAATATCCAGAGCTATTACAATATCTATACCTTCGGTTGTATTGCTCTCTGTTATTACCGACTGTGGTCTGGCTAAAATTATTATTAGTAGTGAAACGACTAGAACTCTGAGTACGAAGAGGATATGACGTAAGTATCGCATAAAATTTTTATCGGCTCCTTTAAATCCTGCTGTGGACGAAAATCTTACAGCTGCTTGCGAGTTTTTCTTTTTATAGAAATACCAAGCAATCATAAAAGGTATAATTGCGAATAGCCAAAAATATTCGGGATATTGGTAAGTTAAATTTTCCATAATTATATTTTCTCTTGCTCTGTTTTTTCGATAATTTCGTTATCTTCAATAACTATTTTTTTAGTTTTTTCGACAAAGCTAAATGCTAGTTCAAGATTTTTATCGTTTTCGTTAATATTGTGTTTTACTTTTGCAAATTTAGCATAATCGGCAAATGAAAGTATTCTTCTTAATGCTTTATGTTCTTCTTTACTAATTATTTTATTGTGTTTAAAAGTTTTTAATAACTCTGTACTTGTAAGTTCTGGACCTAAATTTTATATCTTTTTTCAATGTAAATTTTAATAATTGAAATAAGTTCCGAGTAATATTTTTTAATTTTATTTTCTTCAATTAAATTACTTGCTCTTAACTCTAAAAGTTTTTCGTTAGCCCAAATATCGGCAGGTATTACTGGTTTTGGTGCTGAAAAAATAGGCTTATTTTGCTTAATTCGTTTATAAACATAGTATGCTCCAATTGCAACAACAATAACAATAAGCCATATAATTATATATATACCAAAGCGTTGCCAAAATTCTTTAAAAGTTAATGGTGTATCTTCAGGGCTTTTTATATCGGCAATTTTTATTAATTGCGAAGTATCAATTTTTGCAATAAAACTTGAGTCGGGTGTTAGGTACGATACTTTTAGTTGTAGTGGGTTTGTTTTAAAAGTATCATTATCAACAATAAAAATAAAAGGCTGAATATTAAAAAGTGTGTCTTTCCACGCTGTTATTGTAAATTTTTGCTCAATAATATTTTTAGTAGGTAACTTATTTACACCAAATTTCTCAATTATTTCGATTCCTGAAATAATTTCATCATCAAATTCAGGAAAAATAATTGTTTCGCCAGCATTACTATTAATAGTTAATGAAAGTGTAATTTGCTCACCAATTATTATTTTATTAGTTTGTAACACTGCTTTTTGTGCATAGTTAGTATTGAAAGCAAATATAAATAATAATATGCTTAATAATTTAATATATTTTAGTTTGAAATAAATCATCGAGTTTTAAAAAGTCTTAATAATGGTTTAATATAATCTTCGTTGGTGTTAATTCTTGCATAATCGACACCAGTTCTTAAAAATGTTTGTTTTAAATTGTGTTCGTTAGCAATATTTCTATTTTTAAAGTTTTCTCTAACTTTTTTATTCGATGTGTTTATCCACATTTCTTTGCCAGTTTCAGAGTCTTCAAATTTAATAAGTCCAATATTTGGCATAGTTTCTTCTCTTTCGTCATAAATTTTGAGGGCAACTATGTCGTGTTTATGTTTGGCTGTTTGTAGTGCTTTTGTAAAATCTTTGTCAAAAAAATCTGAAAGAATAAATACTGTGCTTCGTTTTTTAATAACATTTACAAGGTATTTTAATGCCACCGAAATATCTGTTTTTTTGCTTTCGGGCTTAAAACTAATTAATTCACGTATAATAAATAGTATATGTTTTTTTCCTTTTTTTGGAGGAATAAATTTTTCTATTTTGTCTGAAAAAAATATAACACCTACTTTATCGTTATTTTGAATTGCTGAAAAAGCGAGTACTGCTGCAAGTTCAGTTACTAAATTTTCTTTAAATCGAGATTTTGTTCCAAAGTTTTGAGAGTTGCTAACATCAATCATTAACATTACGGTTAATTCTCTTTCTTCTTCAAAAATTTTGATGTAAGGTTTACTAAATCGGGCAGTTACATTCCAATCAATGTTTCTAATATCGTCGCCAAAACCGTATTCACGAACTTCGCTAAAAGCCATACCTCTACCTTTAAAGGCACTTTGGTATTGTCCCGCAAAAATATGTTTTGAGAGTCCTTTAGTTTTAATTTCTATTCGTCGTACTTTTTTTAAAAGCTCGGATGTTTCCATAAATAATTATACAGGTGAAAGTTATAATATTATTAAGTTAAAAGTTATTATTCAATAGTTCTTTATTTTACGGAACTTCAATTGCATTAATAATTTCTGAAATTATTTGGTCTGCTCCAATATTTTCGGCTTCTGCTTCGTAGGATAAACCAATTCTGTGTCGTAAAACATCGTGGCAAACTGCTCTTATATCTTCTGGAAATACAGCACCTCTGCCTTGAATAAATGCGTAGGCTTTTCCTGCTAGTGCAAGATTTATTCCTGCTCGTGGTGAGCCTCCAAACGAAATTAGATTTTTTAAATGCGGAAGCCCGTATTCTTCTGGGTTTCGTGTTGCAAATACTATATCTACAATATATTTTTCTATTTTTTGATCTAAATAAATTTCTTTTACAACATTACGTGCATTAATTATTGATTCTTTATTAAGAATTGTTTTTGCTGTAGGAAATTCTTTTGCAATGTTTTGTCTTATAATAAGTTGCTCCTCATCTTTTGTAGGGTAGTTTATTATAATTTTTAGCATAAATCTATCAACTTGTGCCTCTGGCAAGGGGTAAGTTCCTTCTTGCTCAATTGGATTTTGGGTTGCTAATACTAAAAATGGTTTGTCTAAATAAAAAGTTTCTGAACCAAGTGTTATTTGTCTTTCCTGCATAGCTTCGAGCAAGGCACTTTGCACTTTTGCAGGCGAACGGTTTATTTCATCGGCTAAAACAAAATTAGCGAAAATTGGTCCTTTTTTTACAACAAATTCTTCTTGTTTTTGGCTGTAAATCATTGTTCCAATTAAATCGGCAGGTAATAGGTCTGGTGTAAATTGAATTCGACTAAAATCAACATTAATTATTTTTGACAAAGTTGTTATTGCCAATGTTTTTGCTAATCCTGGTACTCCTTCTAAAAGTATATGTCCATCGGATAATAATCCAATAAGCAAGCTGTCTATTAGGTGTTTTTGTCCAACAATTACTTTGTTCATTTCCATTCTAATCATTTGAACAAAAGCACTTTCTTTTTCAATTTTTTTATTTAACTCATCAAAGTTAAAATCTTGTTCCATAGTATTAATTTTATTGTTAGTTATTTAGAATGAGCAAAAATATAAACGTATTTACATTTTTCAAAAAGTTTTATGCTTTTATAATAGTTTTTTAACTTTTTTTATGAAAAAACGAGTTTAATTGATGCTTAATAATGGATAATGTAAAAAGCAGAACTTGTCTAGTTGTTTTTCTTTTCCTTCAATTGTCATTTCGACCGCTAGGGAGAAATCTTTACTCTCGCTACTTAGTAGTATTTTACTAAATTGCTAGGTCTATAGATTTCTCAATTTTTTTCAAAAATTTTCTAAATGACAGTTTTGTTTTTGTTCTTTCTTCACCCTGAGTTGTCATTTCTTTAATAAACTTTCTTGCCATTAATATATGTTTCAAGTACCTTTATTTTGTATATTTCATTAGGTTCGGCTGTCATAATATCGGTTTCGCAGATTACAAAATCTGCATATTTACCTACTTCAAGGCTTCCTTTTTCATTTTCGTTAAAAGTAGATTTTGCAGCCCAAATTGTCATTGCTTTGAGTGCTTGCTCTCTTGTTAAAATGTTTTCTATTTGAAAACCTTCTTCTGGATATGCTTTTTGGTCTTTACGAATACATGCTGCGTAAAAACCAAATAATGGATTAATATTTTCAATAGGAAAATCGCTACCATTCGGTATCCAACCATTTTGGTCTAAAAGATTTTTGTAAGCATAAGCATATTTAATTCTCTCGTTTCCAAGTCGTTCGTCTGCCCAGTACATGTCGGATGTTGCATGTGTAGTTTGGATTGAAGGAATAATTGAGTATTTGCCAAACAAATTAAAGTCGTTTTTGCTTATTACTTGTGCGTGTTCAATTCGCCAACGTAAATCGTTTTCAGTTTTTAAATGTTTGCCGTAATTATTTAGTACCACTCTATTTGCCGAGTCGCCAATTGCATGTGTACAAACTTGATAGTTGTATTGTAATGCTAGTTTACAATAATAATCAAAGTCTTTTTCGGATATTGTTAAAAAACCTAGGTTATTTTCATCGTCGGAATAATGATTTATTAGGCAAGCACCACGCGAGCCTAAGGCTCCATCGGCATATAGTTTTATTGCTCTAACGTTTAGCCTGTCAGTTTTATAAATACCTTTTTTCATGAAGTGTTCTATATTTTCGCTTGTTGGGGCAAGCATCGCATAAATTCTCATTTTTAACTCACCTGTTTTGTTAAGTGAGTCAATTAGCATTATGTCTTCGTAATTTAGTCCGGCATCCGAAATTGAAGTTAGTCCTTTTTCAAAACAGTCTTTTTGTGCGTTTAGAAGAAAACTTCTTTTTTGTGAAGTAGAAGGTTTAGGAATAATATTATTGA